>DAOMFQ010000135.1:0-6498 GCA_035429905.1 Gemmatimonadales bacterium | reverse complement strand
AGCGGATCACCTCGACCACCAAGGGCTCCATCACCTCGGTGCAGGCCATCTACGTCCCGGCCGACGACCTGACCGACCCGGCGCCGGCCACGGCGTTCGCGCACCTCGACGCGCAGGTGGTGCTCTCCCGCGCCATCTCGGAGCTCGGCATCTACCCGGCCGTGGACCCGCTCGACAGTTCGAGCCGGATCCTGGCGCCCCAGTACGTCGGTGACCGGCACTACAACGCCGCCATCGGCGTGCAGCGCACCCTCCAGCGCTACAAGGCGCTGCAGGACATCATCGCGATCCTCGGCATGGACGAGCTCTCCGAGGAGGACAAGCTGGTCGTGGCGCGGGCGCGCCGGATCCAGCGCTTCCTCTCGCAGCCGTTCTTCGTCGCCGAGCAGTTCACCGGCTTCCCGGGCAAGTACGTCAAGCTCGAGGAGACCATCGAGAGCTTCGAGCGGGTGCTCTCCGGCGAGTTCGACCACCTGCCCGAGCAGGCGTTCTACATGGTGGGCGGCATCGATGAGGCCGTGGAGAAGGCCAAGAAGATGGCAGCGGCGTGATGCGCGTCACGGTCATCTCCCCTGACGGCTCCATCTTCGATGGAGAGGCGGAGAGCCTCCAGGCCCCCGCCTACGACGGGCAGGTGGGCATCCTGCCCCACCATGCCCCATTCATGACGCTCCTCGGCGAGGGTACCTTGCAGGTGCGGGTGCCGGGTGGGGAGCGGTCGTTCACCGTCCGTGGCGGATTCCTCCAGGTGGTGGGGAATGTCGTCCGCGTCGTTGCCGAACATGCCAGGGAGGTTGCCCATGCGTCGTAGCCTGCTCGCCGTCGTCGTGCTCGCCGTCCTCGCCGTCCCCGCCTTCGCCCAGGAAACCGGCACCCCGGTCTTCCTGAGCTCGCAGCGGCTCTTCGACAAGTCGGCGTTCGGCGTGTCGGTGTCCGACCCCGGGAACAGTGGCATCGCGTTCGAGGGATACTACCGGGCCGCCAAGGGTCCCACGCAGGATTTCGGGCTGCGGATCGGCTTCGCGGACCCGGAAGGGTCCGGCTCGACGGCGTTCCTCATCGGGGGCGACTACCGGGCCCGCCTGCTCAACCACAGCGATAATTTCCCGCTCGACGGCGCCCTCGTCGTGGGCGTCGGGGCGTCCCTCGTCGAGGGCGCCAACGCGTTGTTCGTCCCGGTGGGGTTTGCGCTGGGGCGGCAGATCCTGCTCGAGAACTCCACCACCAGCTTCGTGCCGTATGTCACCCCGACCTTCATTCCGACCTTCGCGGATGACACCGACCTCAATTTCTCGGTCGGGCTCGGGGTGGACATCAAGTTCGGCGCGAACTTCAGCATGAACGTCGGCGGGTCCTTCGGCGACCTCGACGGCCTGTCCGCCAGCTTCTCCTGGCTGCACTAGCCATTCCCGCCCTGTCCCTGGAGTCTCCGATGATCCGACGGCTCGCCGTGGCGGCGGTCTTCCTGCTCGTCGCGCGGCCGCTCGCCGCGCAGGTGCCGCGCCTGCCGGTCTTCAACAACGGCGTGCCGCGAGGAATCTTCGTGGCCGGCGACGTCGGCTTTCCGAACGACGCGGCGGGCGGCGGTGAGACGTACGCGGCGACCGGCGGGATCGGCCTCGGCATGCTCGGCTTCACGGCCACCGTCGGCTCGACCGCGCCCACCGTCGGCGGCTCCGCGGGGGTGCTCGGCGGCACCGCCAATCTCCGCGTCATCGGCGGGCCGCTGGTGCCGTTCTTCGTCAACCTGCAGGCCGGCGTGGGATACGCCGACTTCGACGGTGCGAAGACCACGCACGTCCCGGTCGGCGTCGGCGTCGGACTGACGATCCCGCTCCCCGTCTTCGGCTTGAAGCCCTGGTTCGCGCCACGGTGGGACTACACCTCGGTCTCGACCGGCGGGGGCGGGAGCAGCGACGAGTCCGTGTTCGGGTACAGCGCCGGGCTCGACATCGCCTTCATCTTCGGGCTCGGGCTCCGAACGGCCTACGACAACGTCAACCTGCCCGGCGAGAACCCGTCGACCTGGTCCCTCGGTGCCAAGTGGTCGTTCGGGCTATGAGGCGGCCCCTCCTGCTCCTCCCGATCGCGGCCCTCCTGCTCGCCGGCTGCGTCCAGAACATCGATGCCACCCGGGTCGGCGTGCCGGTCACGCTTGCCTCCGCCGCCGGTCAGGCGCCGCCTCCCACCGGTGAGCCCTTCTCGGTGACCGGCAAGGCCGTCTATGCGTTCTGGGGCATCACGGCCATCAGCGGACCGGAGTTGGTGCATTCCCTCGCCGGCCAACTGGTCGGCGGGAAGGCCCTGGTGGACGTCCGGATCAAAGTGCGGAGCCGCTGGAGCGATGTCCTGGTGACGGTCCTGACGGCGGGAATCATCGTGCCGCGCACGGTGACCGCCTCCGGCATCGTGGTCAAGTAGAGCGGACCACCGCCTCCTCGACCAGCACCGCCGACGCCTCGGCCGCCCCGAGGCCCCGTTCCACGACCTGACGCGCCTTCCGCCCCTGGGCGGAACGGCGCGTTTCGTTTCGGAGCCATTCGTGCCAGAGGGCGTGCAGCGCCTCGCCCGCCTCCTCGGTCCCGAACGCCGACAGCGAATCGGCCCCGCCGGCGGACAGCAGCAACTCGGCGTCACGACTGTTCCGCCATCGGGGGCCGAACACGACCGGCAGCCCCCACGCTGCAGGCTCCAGGACCGAGTGCAGTCCCGCGCGACCGAACCCCCCTCCGACATACGCCATGCTGCCGGCGCCGTAGAGCGTCGCCAGCACGCCGACCCGGTCCACGAGGAGCAATGGGGCTGGCTGGCCGGCTGCCTGGCTCAACCGGACCGGCATCGGAAGCCCGAGGCGAGCCGCGCCTCGCTCGATCGGTGCCAGGTGCTGCTCGGTCGGCTCGTGCGGCACGAGGATCAATCGGGCGTCCGGGCGGTGGACGTGGAGGCGGGCAAAGGCGTCGAGGATGACGGCCTCGTCGCCCGGCCATGTCGAGCCGGCCACCATCGTGCCCGGGCCGCCGAGCCGGAGAAGCGGTTCGTCGGGGCCGATGGCGGCCACCTTGGCGGCGACGCTGTCGAAACGGGGATCCCCGGTGATCCGGATCCGATCGGCCGGCACGCCGAGTTGGGCGAGGCGGGCTCCGTCGGCCACGGACACGGCGCCGGCGGCGGCGAGGGAGGCGTAGCCGGGGCGCAGGACCTGTCGCACCGGCCAGCGCAAACGGCCGCTGCCGGGTGCGACGGTGGCCGCCACCATCACCACCCGCGTCCCGGCGCGAGACGCCCGGGTGGCGAGCTCGGGCCACAGGTCAAGCTTTGCGAACACCAGCACATCGGGCCGGAGGGCACCCACCAGCGCGTCGGTCGCGGCGGGGAGGTCGTACGGCAGGTAGTCCGCGATATCCACCGGGAGACGGCGCCCCAGCGACTCCGCCGACGGGCTGAACCAGGTGTAGGCGAACTGCCAGTCGGGGTGACGATCCCGGAGGCGGAGGAGAACGCTCTCCGCCTGCAGTCCCTCCCCCACCGAGGGGGCGTGGAGCCACACCAGGGGCCGCGAGGGATCGCGCATGCGCCGCGCCCACTCGACCATCCGCCCGACCGCTCCCTCCCGCCCGCGGTGGCTCTGCGCCACCTTCTCGTTCGACAGGCCGGCCATCGGCACCAGCGCGGCGGCGAGCCGGGCGGAGAAGCGGTAGAACGGTGAGGTGGAGTGCATGGCCGGAATGTCCGGGTCCCGGGGGCGTTCGGCAAGTCCGAGCGGGGCCTCGCTAGATTCCGGCATGCCACCGGTCCCTGCACCGAGTTACTGGCGCGACACACGCGCGCCGCGCTACAGCCTCCTGTACGCCCTGCCGCTGCTCCTGTTCTATGAGGGGCTGGCGTTCCTCCTGTCTGGCGACGCCATCACGGGGGTGCGCAACGGGGCGGACGTGCTCCTCAAGAGCGCGTTCCTCTGGCTGGGCGGGCGCGACGGGCTGGTGGTGTTCGGGGTGGTGCTGGTTGGCGTGGCGGGCTTCCAGGTCTGGCGCGACCTGCGGAAGGGCGGCACAGTCACCGGCCGCTACTTCCTGGGGATGGCGGTCGAGTCGGTGGTGTACGCGCTCCTGTTCGGCGTGGTGGCGGGCACGCTGACCGGCCTGATCCTCCGCGGCGCCACGCCGCTGAACGCGGGCCCCATGGCCGGGCTCGACCTGCCGACGCAGCTGATGATCTCGCTTGGGGCGGGGCTCTACGAGGAACTGCTCTTCCGGGTGCTGCTGGTGACGCTGCTCGCGCGCCTCGCCCGCGTCGGCTTCGGGTGGCCGCCCCTCGCCGCGGGCACGTTCGCGGTGTTGCTCGGCGCGCTCGTCTTCTCGGCCTTCCACTACATCGGCCCGTACGGCGATGTGCTCGAACTGGGCTCGTTCACCTTCCGCGCGGTGGCCGGCGTGCTCTTCAGCTCGCTCTACCTGCTGCGCGGCTTCGGCATCACCGCCTGGACCCACGCCCTCTACGACGTCTTCCTCTCGCTCACGCTGGCCTGAGTCGCGACCCGCCGCTGAACCGCTCTACTGCGCCGGCTTCGTCTTGGCGGCGTAGATCGAGTCGAGGATCGGCCGGAACACCTGGGCGGGTTGCGCCCCCGGCAGGATGCCGCCCTCGATGTAGAAGGAGGGAGTGCTCTGGGCCCCGGCGCGCACCGCGGCCTGCGCGTCGCTCTCGACCTCGCCCCGCGTGGCCGCCGTCTGGAGGCAGGACTGGAATGCGGTCCGGTCCAGCGATGCCGAATCGGCAAAGGTCAGGAAATACTCGGCCGGCGCCTGGAGCGGCGCCCACGCCGCCTGGTTGCGGAACAGCAGGTCGTGCACCTGCCAGAATTTCCCCTGCTTCGCCCCGCACATCGCCACCTCGGCCGCCGGTTCCGCGTTCGGATGGATGGACACCAGCGGAAAATTGACGAAGATCCAGCGCACCTTGCCGGTTGCCACGTACTCCGTCTCCAGCGTCGGGAAGATCTCCAGCGCGAACCGCCGGCAATACGGGCACTGGAAGTCGGACATCTCGTACACGGTGACCGGGGCGGTCGGGCTGCCCTTGGTGCGGACCGCCATGGGGTCCTGCGCGTGGAGCGCGGTGGGCAGGGCGAGGGCGGCGAGCAGGACGAGGGATCGGCGCATGGGATGGTCCGTATCAGTAGCGGGGGCGGTTGAGCCCCGTGGAGGCGTTCAGCCGGACGGTGTCGGCGGTGACGGGCACGTTCCAGTACCACTCGGCGTTCGGGTCGGCGGGGTCCCAGGACCGGGCGTAGATCCACCAGGGTCCTCCCACCAGCCGGATGACCGCAGCGCCCGTGGCGTCGGTGGTGTCGGCCACCGGCTCCCGGTGGCGGTAGCGCACGATGGAGTCCACCGCCCGGTCGTAGCCGACGTACGTGCTATCTTGCCAGTTGCGGATGACGGTGCGGAGCGACTCGCTCTTGGCCACGAACGCCGGGCGGGCGGCCTCCAGCGCCGCACGCGCCTTGGCGGCCTGGTCATCCAGCGATCGCAGGGTATCGCGGAGACCGGTCCAGCGGATATACGACGCCGTGTACTCCGGCGCGGTGCGCGACATCCCGTCGAGCCGCTGCTTGAGCGCCGCGAGCGTGTCGTTGTACCGGGCCGATTCCGCCACCAGCGCGGTGTAGGCCGCGAAGGGTGCGCGGTAGCGGGCAAACAGGGTGTCCAGGGCATCCGTCGACGGGCGCGGTGTCCTTGCCCTGCCCTCGAAGGCGGCGACCAGGCTGTCCCGATTGTACGGGAGCGCCACGAAGGCGAAGTCGCTGGCGGGCCCGCCGGCGGCATCGAGCCCGGGGATCGTGGCGATGATCGTGACGTCGTGGGTCCGCTGGCAGGCGGTCATCAGGAGGAGCGCGAGGATGGACCAGCGGTTCACAGTCGACTCGAGGGCGGGGAACGGACGGTGACAGGACGCGTCAAACCTACCGGGCTCGCGCTCGCGCTTCAACTCGCCGCGTTCGCGGGGGGGCTGGCCGCGCAGTCTCCGGTGGATTCGCTGTTCCCGGTCAGGCCGACCGGGTACCTGACCGATGCGGCCGGGGTGGTGGACGCGGGCTCGGGGGCCATCATCGATTCCGTCGCGCGCCGGCTCAAGACGGCCACCGGGGCGGAGCTGGCCGTGGTGACGCTGCCCACCATCGGCGACTACTCGGCCTCGGACGTCGCGCTGGCGATCGGGCGCGCGTGGGGCGTCGGGGCGGCCGCCGAGATCGGGGATGCGCGCCGGAACGCCGGGATGGTCCTCCTGCTGGTGCCCCGGCGGGAAGGCGACCCGAATTCGGGCCAGGTCTTCATCGCCACGGGGCAGGGGGTCGAGGGCATCGTCACGGACGCCGCCGCGGGCCGGGTGCGCGACGCGATGCTCCCCGAGTTGCGAACTGGCCAGTACGGGCCGGGGCTGGTGACGGGCACGAGGCGTCTCGCAGCACTGGTGGCGCAAGGGCTCGGCGTGAGAGAC
>DAOMFQ010000134.1:2574-6506 GCA_035429905.1 Gemmatimonadales bacterium | reverse complement strand
ACGATCCACTCCATAACACCTCCCGTAGTATTATCGAGCACCTCAATCCGTCGGGTTCTATGCGCCTGCTTCGCGTGACGCTCGCGATCCTGCTCCTCGGGATCACCACGGCCCTCGTGGCCTACTGGATCATGGATCCGGAGCGCCACGCCCTCGACGAGGATGCGCGCCGCGGGGCGCCGGGACAGTTCATCCGGCTGGACGACGGCGTCACCCACTACGAAGTGGCCGGCCCCGACACCGGCCGGGTCGTGGTCCTCGCCGCTGCCTTCTCGGTGCCCGCGTATCTCTCCGACTCGCTCTTCCAACGGCTCGGGCGCGCCGGCTTCCGGGCCGTCCGCTTCGACTACTACGGGCGCGGGTGGTCCGACCGGCTCGACACGACGTACGGCCTGGACCTCTTCGTCCGCCAGATGGCCGGCCTCCTCGACTCCCTCGGTGCCCGGGGCCCGGTGGACGTGGTGGGGCTCTCGTTCGGGGCCGCCATCGTGACGGACTTCGCCGATCGGCACCCCGACCGGGTCCGCTCCCTCGTCTACATCGACCCGGTGTTCAACACGGGGCGGCAACTCCCCCCGCGCGAGCGAACCGAGTACGCCTGGGACTGGTACATGGTCTTCCGCGGCGGAACCGACGACATGGCCGAGGGACAGCTGGACGATTTCCTGCACCCAGAGCGGTTTCCGGACTGGGTGGAGCGGTACCGGGTGCAGCAGCAGTTCAAGGGTACCCGCGAGGCGTGGCGCCGTACTCGCGCCGCGATCGCGGTGGCGCCGCACCAGGACGCGCAGATCCGGGCGGTCGCCGCGAACCCACGGCCGGTGCTGATCGTCTGGGGCCGGCAGGATACCGGGGCACCGATCGCCGAGAGCGCGGCGCTCCTCGAGGCGATGCCGCGTGCCGGGTTCGTGCCGGTGGACTCCGCGGGGCACCTGCCGCACCTCGAGCAGCCGGACGTCGTGGTGCCGGCCGTGGTCGCCTTTCTGGAGGGATCGCCCTAGCGATCGGCCGCGACGGACCGGGTCAATGGGCCGTCCGTCGATCCGCCCAGAGCGAGCCCGCGACGCCCGCGGCCAGAATGCCGAGCACCACGGCCAGCAGGATCATGTTGAAGTGCTGACCCAACACCTCCTTCAGCCACCCCGCGAACAGCATTTTGAGGCCCACGACCAGCAGGACCACCGAGAGCGCCACCTTCAGGTAGCGGAACTTCTCCACCATCCCCGCCAGGGCAAAATACAGCGAGCGGAGTCCGAGGATGGCGAACACGTTGCTGGTGAAAACCAGGAACGGGTCGGCGGTGATCGCGAAGATCGCCGGAATGGAATCCACCGCAAAGATGAGGTCGGTGGTCTCCACCATGACCAGCGCCAACGCCAGCGGCGTCAGGAGCAGCGTGCCTGGCCGGGCGCGATCCACCACCTCGTCCGGCACGTCGGCGGCACCAGGGACCTCGCGTTCGCGCGAGGCGGCGGAGCCGGCCCGCACCACGAAGTGCTCGCCGTGGAACCGGGCGGTGACCGGGAACAGCCGGCGCACCAGCCGCACCACGATGTTCTGGTTGGGATCACCGTGCTCGGTCTTGAGGAAGAGCATCTTCAGGGCCGTCAGGATCAGGAACGCGGCGAAGACGTAGAGGATCCAGTGAAACTCGGCGATGAGCTTCGCGCCGAGCCCGATCATCGCCCCGCGCATGATGAGCGCGCCGAGGATACCCCAGAAGAGCACCCGGTGCTGGTACAGCGCGGGCACGGCGAAGAAGTTGAAGATCATCACGATCACGAAGATGTTGTCCACGCTGAGCGACTTCTCGACGATGTAGCCGGTCAGGTACTTCTCCGTGGCCCGGGCGCCGTCGTTCGTCATGCCGTCGACGGCGTCCACCACCGTCCCGAGCCCGAACCAGTGGCCGTCGTACGCGAAGTGGACGAATACGGCGAACGACAGCCCCAGGGCGATCCAGGCCGCCGACCAGCGCAGGGCCTGCGGGACGCTGATCACGGTGGCCTTGCGGTGCAGGACGCCCAGGTCGAGCGCCAGCATCACCAGGACGAATGCGATGAAACCACTCCATGCCACGAGCATACGAGATGGTGCTCCAGGGTGAGTGTCGGCGGCCGGAGGCGTGCGCCGCCGGTCCCGGGGACTACCCGGGCCGCCCGTCCGAGTTCCCGGGGGCTGGCGTCCGTCAGCCGGAGACTGGAGTGGCCCCCAGCCTGGGGATCAGCACCCACTCGACGAAGAGCAGGTTGGGCACCCAGCAGAGCCAGGCGATCGCCTGATAGGCTGGTTCGTACGGGAGCCCGGCCACGAGGGCGAGCGGCAGGTAGATCCGCAGGGTGACGGCGGCGAAGGTGAGGGCGTAACTCCGCACCATCCAGCGCCGGTGCGCCGGCAGCCGGCCCGCCCGGACGTGCCAGTACGCCATGCCGGTCGAGCCGAGCCAGAGCACGGCCAGCGTCCCGAACCCGACGTGCGACACCAGGCCGCCGACCGACGAGCCGGCCAGCGCCAGCGCGGCCACCCCTCCGATCCCGACCGCGACCACGTACAGCCGTCCGCACCAGCGGTGCAACGCGAGGTGCCGGGTCCGAAGTGGTGTGTTGTGCTGCAGCGCGCCGAGGGCGAGGGCCGCGGCGCCGCCGACCAGGTGCGCCACGAGCGCCAACGGCAGCGTCGCCAGGTGGGTGCGGACAATCGCCGACCGGATGCCCGGTGCGGCCACCATCGCCAGCGCATAGGCCGCAATGAGCCACCCGAGGAGCAGCATGACCGCCCAGCCGAAGCCGCGCGGTGTCGCTTGCGGGCGGGCGGTCACGAGGCGCCCCTCCACTCGGCTTCGGCCCGCTTCCGGATGGCCGGCAGCAGCAGCCAGCGGATGGGGAGGATGCCCATCCGGGCCCAGCGCCAGTAGCCGAGAAACTGCTCGCGCGCCTTCCCGTCGGTGGCGATCACGCGCGTCTCGGTGACGAGTTCGGTGCGTGCCGGCCCGGTGGCGCGGCATTCCAGGGTCCAGGCGATCTTCACGACGCCCGGCTCTGCGAACCCCCGGAACGTCTCCGCCGAGAGCGGCGTGAAGACCACGTCGGCGAGCCAGGGACGGCAGGTGGCTCCCGCCACGAAGAGCTCGCCGGGCCGGTCTACGAGCGTGCCCCAGCCCAGCGACTGCATCTCCTCGATGAATCCACGCGCCTGGCGCGGGACGGGCGTGGCGCGCATCAGCTTGCCGCGCAGCCAGAAGATGGCGTGCACCAGGGGCAGCGACTGGAGGTCGAAGCCCCGGGCCACGCGGTCCACCAGCGCTGCCGGGGCGCGGACCGTCACCGCGTGGCGCTCGCGGGCGTCGCCTTCGGGGATGAACGGGTCGAGCGGGCTGCGCATGGGCGTGGGGGCCGGTACTACAAGGCACCGAGTTCAGGCCAGATCTTGCCCGCCAGTCGCGCGATCCGCCGGTACGCCGCGAGGTTCTTCCGGGGCAGCGGCAACACGAAGCCGTCCACGTATGCCACGGAATCCTCCAGATGTGAGGGGAGTGGGTTCAGTACGATCAACCGTCCAGGCGGCTTCGCCCCGCGTCAGCCCCGCGAATGCAGCGCTTTCCAGGTCCACGCCGCGCCGGCCGCGTCGACCAGTCCGAAGAGCACCAGGGGCCACTCGGCCCATCCCGCCAGGATGAACAGCAGGAAGAACAGGGTCACGCTGGCGCGGAGGAGGACGGTGGCGAGGAAGAAGGATGCGAGTTCGGCGGCGGCGGCCACCCGGTAGTACACGCCGAGGAAGACGACCAGCATCCCCACCACGCGGATCCACACCTCGAGAGTGGGAAAGAGCCCGAACAGTTCCAGGAGGAGGTTCGGCGCCGCGAGCAGGGCCACGCCCAGCAGGAGCAAATAGGTGCCGAACACATGGACCGAGCGGGCGGCGGGGCTCAT
>DAOMFQ010000134.1:0-2474 GCA_035429905.1 Gemmatimonadales bacterium | reverse complement strand
AGGGCGCCCACGGCGAGCGCGGCCACCGTCGCCTGGGCCAGGCGCGGTGCCCCCCGGGCGCCATAGACCGGGCCCATGGCGAGGAAGAGGTACGTCGCGCTGGCCGCGAGGTTGACCAGCGTCAGGAAGGTGTCCACTCGCGGGGCGTCGAGCCCCTCGCCTCCGAGGTACACGTTCACGGCCGCCGCCCCGAGGGCAAGCGAGAACAGCAGCATCAGGAACGCGTAGAAATGCAGCGAGAACACGACGTGCGCCATGAAGGGTTTCCGGCTTCGGATGAAGAGCAGGGCCAGGAACCCCGCGAACGCCGGCACCATGAGGATGACCAGTGACTTCGCGTTCAGCACCACGGCGTGATCGAAGACCGGCTGGTAGTCCTCGAGCGTGCGGTGGGTCTGGTCGAGCCGGCGCGCCACCAGCGACTGGGCCAGGGCGCTCCAGTCCTGGTGGTGCAGGTGCGACTGGAGGGACGAGCCGAAGATGTTGGTCCTGGTCAGCGACTGGGTGGCGAAGAGCAGGACATTGGCCAGCAGGAAGAGCTGCACCGGCGAGGCGAACTGCTTGCGCACGCCCTTCAGGAACGCGACGGTCAGGCTGCCGGGATGGCGCAGGAGCATCCCGACGCTGCGCATCACGCGGCTGTCGAGGCTGGTGAAGGCCTTGAGGAAGCGGTCGATGATGCCGCGGAGGGTGAAGTCGCGCGCCGGAACCGGCTGCTCGCCGCACTGGGCGCAGAACGGGGCCCGCACCATCACGCCGCACGTGGGGCAGGTCCACTCGAGAAGCTCGCGCAACGACCCGACCCCTCACCCGGCCAGCGGGCGGACCAGTTCGGTGCGCCAGGTGGACGCGTCAGGCCCGGACTCTGGCCCCACGACGTAGCGCTCCCAGAAGCCGGGCGCCGGCGAGAGCCCCTCGGCGGCGATCCACTTCTCGAATTCTCCCCAGCCGCCACCCAGCCCCTCGTACCCGCCGTGGTAGGCCGTTAGTGCCACCCGCGCGGCAGGGAGCTCCCCCGGCATGACCCGCCCCACCGGCGCCACCGGCGCCGCGACGGGCACACCGACCTCGAAATCGAAGGTCGCCGGGTCGATGCGGAAGTGATGGGAGAACCATGCGCCCGTGATAGCGATGCCCTGCGCGCTGACGGCGGCCATCAGTTCGCTGAAGGCCGGGCCCATCACCTGCTGGATCTGGTTCCTCGGAATGGTCATCCGGATGACGGCGGTCCGCTGCGCAGGGACCTGGGCAAGCCGGGGTGGGTCGATCATCGCGCGCTCCTCCGAGGGTCACATGGGCAGGGATGCCCGGGTCCGCCAATATCCGCCGTCGTGGCCGGCCCGCTAGTGCGGTCCCGGGCCGTTCACCGGTGCCTGCGGTCAGTCGGGAGCTGCCGTGAAGCGGCCGGTGGCCCGGGGGCCGGTGAACGTCGTCCAGATCCAGCGGCCCCGGAGGGATCCCGCCACGGCCTCACCGACCAGCCCGACATTGTTGTCCGCCGCCTCGGGGTTGAGTTCCAACACGAGAGTGGAGCCACTGCGGGTGCCGGTCAGTGTTCCCGCTCCCACCTGCGGTCCGACAGGGAGAGTCGGGTCGGCTCCGGGGCTCCACCGGATCGTCCAGGTGCCCTCGACGGTCGAGTCGGTCAGGTATCGAAGGGTGAGACGCCCCTCGAGCAGGGGGAGGCCGGTCGTCGTAACCGCGCGATACGCCAGGGTGCCGTCGCTGAACTCGAACGGAGTCGGGTCGGAGCCACACGCAGACAGCAGGAGGGCGAGGGGAATCAGGGGGCGGGCGCGCATGGAAGTTCTCCGGGTCGGGGCGCGAGCAAAGGAGACGCCGGAATCACACCCCGCACGCACGAAGCTTCACTGGGCGGTGCTGGCGCCGGACGCAGCGCGGGTTGGGGCGACTGGCAGGCCGCAGACGGCGCAGGGCGGGGCACCCACCTTCCGCATGAGCACTCGAAAGCGCGGGTCGCCGCGGATCGGAACGAACCCCGGATTGTAGTCCATCCACGGCATCCAGTTCCAGCGCGCTTCGTAGGCGGCCTCGAGCCACCGCATCGCCTGGTCGGCATCGCCCAGGCCGGCGTAGATCTGCGCGATCCCCCACTTGTCCATCGCGCTCGGGGCCGCCTCCAGGTTCCGGGCGAGCGCCAACGCCTCCTGGCGCCGCCCCGCCCGGGCGAGCGCCCACCCCACAATGAACTGCCAGCCCGGGTTGCGTCCGTGCGCCCGCGCGGCGGTGGCCAGGGCCGAGTCGTTCCGGCCGGCGTTGGCAAGCGCCTCGGCCGCGATGTAGAGCCCGATCGGGAAGTCGGGATCGAGCGCCAGCGACCGTGCGATGGCGGGCTGCGCGTCCGCTGGGCGCCGCATCCAGGTCGCGGCTGCCCCGGTGAAGGCGGGCCAGAGCGGGGCCAGGGGGTCCACCCCCTCCGCCTTGTGGAGTTCCGTCAGCGCCTCGTCGAAACG
>DAOMFQ010000133.1:3621-6612 GCA_035429905.1 Gemmatimonadales bacterium | reverse complement strand
TGGGCGGCATCAACACCCTCTGGCCGCTCTTCGGCATCAGCAACCAGCTGCTGGCGGCCGTGGCACTCGCCGTCGGCACCACGGTGCTGATCCGCTCGGGCCGGGCCCGCTACGCCTGGGTGACCCTCCTGCCGCTCGCCTGGCTCCTGGTCGTCACCCTCACCGCCGGCTGGCTCAAGATCTTCTCGGCGGACCCGCGGCTCGGCTTCCTGGCGCACGCCGCCAGCACCGCGGCCCAGGTGGCGGCCGGCACGATGGACCCGGGCCGCGGCGCGCGGCTCATCTTCAACGACCGGCTCGACGCCGCGGTGGCGGCACTGTTCATGGGGGTGGTCGTGCTGGTCGTGGTGTCGTCGGTGCGGGTCTGGCTGGGGGTGCTGCGGGGCCGCTCCACGGCAAGGAGCCGCGAAACGCCCTTCGTGGAGACCACCTATGCCACCTGAAGTTTCTCGCCATGCCGCGCGGTGGCTGGCGGCGCTCCGGCGGGTGTCGGGCATGCCCGACTACCAGGCGTTTGTCGAGCACCAGCGTACGCACCATCCCGGCCAGCCGGTGCCGAGCGAGGGCGACTACTTTACCGCGTTCGTGACCGCCCGGTACTCCGACGGCCCGACGAGGTGCTGCTGATGACTCGTTTCGTCCGCTATTTCGTGAACGGATTGATCCTGTCCACGCCGATCACCATCACGCTCTACGTGTGCTGGCGGATCTTCCGCGCCGTGGACGGCTGGCTCAACCTGCCGATCCCGGGGCTCGGATTTCTTGCCACGATCGGGTTGATCGTGTTCGTCGGCTGGCTGGCCACCACCTATCTCTGGAATTCGCTCTTCGGGCTCATCGAGCAGCTGATGGATCGGGTGCCATTGGTCCGCTTCCTCTACAACTCGCTCAAGGAGGTGCTGGGCGCGTTCGTGGGGGAAAAGAAGCGCTTCGACCGGCCGGTGGTGGTGCGACTGATGCCCGGCGGCCACGCGCTGGCACTCGGATTCCTCACCCGCGAGTCGCTGGGCCACCTCGGCCTCAACGGGATGGTGGCGGTGTACCTGCCGCAGTCGTACAACTTCGCCGGCCAGGTGCTCCTCTTTCCGGCCGACCAGGTCACGCCGCTCGACTCCGCCAGCAGCGACGTGATGGCGTTCATCGTGTCCGGCGGGGTGGTGGAGGTGTCCGACCGGGGGAACGAAGGACCAGCCACGCCAGCGCGGTAAGCGCCATCAGCACCGCCGAGGCGCGGAGCGCCGTGCCGGCGCCGGCATCCTGGTAGACCCAGCCGAACGCCAACCCCGCCGGCAGTGCCGCCAGTCCCGTCAGTGCGTGGTAGGCCCCGAAGCCGCGCCCGGTGCGCACCGGCGCCAGCTGCGCCACCAGTGAGCGTTCGGCGGGCTCCAGGAGTCCGCTGGCCAGCCCCAACGCCAGGAAGGTGGCCACGCCGCCCACCTGGCCCGGCGTGCCGCCCATCAGGTACGACACCGCCGCAAAGACCAATCCTCCCGCCGCCACCGTGCCTCGCGTGCCGATCCGGTCGCTGAGCCATCCCCCCGGATAGGCCGCCGCGCTCCGCACCACGTGCAGCCCCGCCCACACCAGTGGAATCGTCGCGACTGCCACGCCGAGTCCCTGGAGCCTGAGGAGCAGCAGGGCCTCGGGCACCCGGAAGAGGGTCAGGGCCGACAGCATCACGACCGGCCCCCAGAACACGTGGCCGGTCGCGTCGCGCGTGGCGGATGGAACTGAGGGAAGAGGCCGCACCGGCGTGGCGCGGCGCAGCACCCAGAGGAGGATCAGCATCACCACGAGGCCGGGGAGCCAGGTCCAGGCGATGACGTCGCGCACCGCCACGCCGCGCCGGAGGAGAAACCAGGCGGCCACCGAGCCCAGCACCGCGCCGAAGTGATCGGCGCCGCGGTGGAAGCCGAAGGCCCGTCCCATGAGCGGCGCAGGGGTGCTGTCGGCGATCATCGCGTCGCGGGCCGGCGTGCGGAGTCCCTTCCCCACCCGGTCGATGACGCGGAATCCCACCACCTGCATCGCCGACCCGGCCAAGGCAATGAACGGCCGGATGAGCAGCGCAGTGCCATAGCCGATGAGGACCAGCGGCTTCCGCCACCCCGGCAGGTCGGACCAGCGTCCGCTGATCCACTTGAGCGCCGCGGAGGTGAGGTCGGAGGCGCCGTCGAGCGCGCCGAGGATCGCAGCGCCACCACCAAGCGACGTGACGAAGGCGGGGAGCAGCGGATAGACCATCTCGCTCGCGAAGTCGTTGAAGAGCGAGACGAGGGAGAGGCCCTTGACGGTGGCGGGGAGGCGGGGCGGCGGGGAGGCTGAATCTGGGTTGACGTAAGTCATTGTTACCACGCGTGTTACGTGACTTTGCAGGTTTCAGGGTATCGCGCCGGTCGGTTTCGTGACTGTGCACCAGGGCCCATGCCACTAGATTTGGCCCCCCATGACTGCCCCCCACCTCGAGACCGCCGGCTTCCGGGAAGCGACCATCCGGTCCACCCCGATCCGCGATCTCGGCCTGACCATCGAGGGCACGCGCCTCGAGCCGATCCTGGCGGAGTACCGCCGGGAGCTGCAGGCGCTGGGACTCCACCGGCTCGCCCCCCGATTCTACCTCTCCACCGAGTGGGGGGTGCCGTTCGAGACGGTGGCCATCGCCATCCCGTTCTACCTGGCCAGCACCGAGCTCCAGCAGCTGCACGACGCGCGGACCGGCCACGTCGAGGGGCGCGACCCGGAAGAGATCCTGCGCTACCTGCGCCACGAGATGGGGCACGTGGTCAACTACGCCTACCGGCTGTACGACGACGCCGAATGGGAGCGTCTCTTCGGCTCGATGAGCGAGCCGTACGAGGAGGAGTACCGCCCCGTCCCCTTCAGCCGGAAGCATGTCCGGCACCTGCCGGGCTGGTACGCACAGAAGCACCCCGACGAGGACTGGGCGGAGACCTTCGCTGTCTTCTCGACGCCGGGGCTCGACTGGCGGGC
>DAOMFQ010000133.1:0-3521 GCA_035429905.1 Gemmatimonadales bacterium | reverse complement strand
AGGACTGGGCGGAGACCTTCGCTGTCTTCTCGACGCCGGGGCTCGACTGGCGGGCCGAATACGCCACGCGGCCCGAGGCGCTGGCCAAGCTGGAGTACTGCGCGCGCACCGTCCTCGAGCTGCTGGACCGCGAGCCGGTGGTGGTAGACGACGAACTCGACGAGGACGTCGGCGAGCTCGAGTACTCACTCGACCAGTTCTACCGCGACCTCTCCGCCGGCGAGGCAGGGCTGGCCCTCAACCTCGATGCCACCCTCCGCAGCATCTTCCCCGCCGGCGCCCCCGCGGCCCGGCCCGACGCGCTCAGGACGGCCGCAGGGCTCCTCCACCGGCTGGAAGGGGAACTCCTGGGCAACGTCTATCGCTGGACGGGGCACTTCCCCGAGCGGACCCGCGTGCTGATCGACCACCTCGAGGCCCGCGCCGAACAGCTCGACCTGCGCTACCGGACCGCGGACGAGGCGTCGGTGACCGTGGCGCTCACCACGCTGGTCACGTCACTCGCCATGAACTACGTCCAGACCGGCACCTACCTGCGGTAGGCGTCCCCCCGTTCCTCACCACGATAACACGACATTGAGCCCCAGCCCGCGCTGGTCGGGCGACCCGTCCCAGTACTCCTCCCAGGCGGCGTAGGGCTCGACGGCGAACACGTTTCCGATCGGGAAGTGCACACCGGCCTCGTAGCGCACCTTGGTCCATTCCCCGTTCTGGATCGAGTAGAACCACTCGGCATCGGCGTAGGGAACCGGCTGGTAGCTCCCCAGCGTCAGCACCGCCTCGAGCCAGAGCCGGTTGCGGTAGCGCGTGGAGTAGTCGCCGTCGGTCCACCGGAAGTCGAAGCCGTTCCGGTCGGCGAGGGTGAACACTCCCTTTCGCAGGCGCCCGGTGAGCTCGAAGAGGACGCGGTTCTGGGTCGTCGGGTCCGACACGCCGAGGTCGGTGGCGTACCGGTAGCCCATGCGGAACATGAGCGGCTGGAGGCGGTCGAAGGCGAGCGCGTCGACGGCTGGACGGTGGGCGAAGAGCCGCCGGCGCTTGGCGAAGAGGTCCACGTTGACGCCGTACTGCGCGTTGTCCACCACCGGCTCGGGCCCGAAGGTGTACGTGGCGAGGCCGTAGAGCCGGACGAACTCGCTCGCCTGGTAGTAAACGTCCAGTTCCGGCCAGAAGACGCCGTCCACGGTGCCCGATCCGGTCTGCGCCCCGGCGGCGCGGGCGCCGACGAGGAGCAGCGCGGCGAGCAGCAGCCTGGAGCGGGGCAGCTAGGCCTCCGCGGGCTTCTTGGCGCTCTCCACGCTCTTCTTGCCCGGCTCCGCCGCCTTCTTGGCGCCCTCGGCGCTCTTTCGCAGTCCGGCGCCCCGCCGGTAGCGGTCGGTGGCCAGGTCCACGATCCGCTGGATCAGCGCCGGATACGGAATTCCTGCCGCCGCGGCCGCCATCGCGAACTCGCTGTCGCGGGCCAGGTAGCAGCTCGCGTTGACCTCCAGCACGTAGATGTCGCCGGTGTCGGTGAGCCGGAGGTCCACGCGGCCGTAGTCCCGCACGCGGAGCGCGCGGTAGGCGTCCACCGACACCTTCTGCAGCTTGGCCCGGAGCTCGTCGGGCAGGTCGGCCAGCACCGACTTGGTCCCCTTGTACTCCGCGCTGTTCTCGTCCCATTTGGCCTTGCTGTCCAGCACGTGGGGCGCCCCCTCGGGCAGCCCCGAGAAATCCAGCTCGATCGGCGGCAGCGCGATCGGGTCGTAGTTGCCCAGCACCCCGACGTAGAACTCCCGCCCCTCGATGTACTCCTCGGCCAGCGCCGAGTCGTTGAGCTCCTCGTGGATGGTGGCCACGCGGCGCATCAGCGACTTCATGTCGGTCACGAGGGAGTTCTTGCGGATGCCGATGGAGGCGTCGGTGCGGAGCGGCTTGACGAAGAGCGGCATCCGCAGGTTGCCGCCGGTCTCGAAGTCGGCGTCGCGGGCGAAGACGGCGAACCGCGGGTACAGGATGCCGTGGAAGGCGAGGAGCTTCTTGGAGAGGGCCTTGTCCTGCGTGAGGTACGACTCGCCGGGGCCGCAACCGGTGTACTGCAGGCCGAGGAGGTCGAGCAGCCCCTCCATCGCGATGTCGCCGAACATGTTCTCGGCGAACATCTCGACCAGGTTGAAGACCAGGTCGGGCCGGCGGCGCTGCAGGCCGGCCAGCACCCGCTTGACGTCAGCGTGGACGCCGAGGATGGCCACCTGGTGCCCCTGGCGGCGGAGCGCCCGCGCCACCTGCATCACCACCACGTCGTACTCGGTGGAGCGCTCCTTCCCCTCCACGTACGTCAGCACGGTGATTCTCACGGGCGCCCCTCCCTCGGGTCAGTCGTCGAGTCCCATTCCCCAGCGGATCAGCGATACCGGCAGGCCACCGTAGGCCAGCACCGCGTCGTGAAAGGCGCGCACCGGTGCGGCGGGGCCCACCCGCGCCCGCCAGCTCTCACGGAGCTGCAGCAGCTCGCGGCGGCCCACTGCGTCGGCCAGGGCGTAGGTGGGGCGCGCCGAGGCGCGGCGGACCATTTCCATCGCCTCGTCCTTGTCCACCGCGAGGTGCTCCACCGCGTACGAGACCCCCTCGGCCGGCGTCATGCCGCGGGTGTGGAGGCCGACGTCGAGGATGACGCGCACCGCGGCCCGGAGCCGCCGCATCGTGCCGATGAGCCGGGCCTCCGCCCCGCCTGCGAACCCCGCTTCGGCCAGCAGCTCCTCCGCGTACAGCGCCCAGCCGCGCACGGTCAGCGGCGTCCAGAGGTACTTCCGCACCAGCGATCGCTGCGCCGCCGCCGTCTGCCGCTGCAGGAAGTGCCCCGGCCACGCTTCCGCAGCGGCCCAGGCCCAGGTTTCGTGGCGGGAATGCACCGCCCCGCTATCCGCTCCCCCCACGTACAGCCGACCGACGCTGCCCCGTTCCTCGGGGCCCGGCGTGACACACCAGACCGCCGGCAGGAAGTGCTGCAGGTGGGTCGGGGTCCGCTCTACCCGGATGTCGGTGGGCGGCAGCGCCACCAGTCCCGACTCCGCCAGGAAGCCGCGCGCGCGCCCCACTTCGTCGGCGTAGGCCTCGAGCAGGGGTACCTGGAGGCCCTCCGCGCGGAGCCGGCGCACCGTCTCGGCCCACGCCACATCGGGCGAGAGCTTGAGCGCGGCCTCCTGCATCGCCGCGCCCGCCTCCTCCACCAGCCGGAGCCCATAGCGCCAGAGCTCGGGCGCCGTGGATCGGAGGGCGTGCTCGTGGTGCAGCCGCCGGTTGAACTCGTCCTCGCCCACGGCAAAGGAGAGCTCGGCGGGGTTGGCCTGCAGCTCGGTGCGAAGCGTCGTCTTGAAGTGGGCCAGCGCGGCGGCGGCTTCGTGCGCGGCGGCCGCGAGCGCCTCGGCGTGCGCCGGCACCCGGCGGGCAAATTCCGCGGCCACCATGCGCGGCAGCTCGGCGCCGCCCTCCAGCATGGTGAGCGCCGTGCCGAGCATGACCGGCGGCGGGCTCCGTAGGGT
>DAOMFQ010000132.1:0-6634 GCA_035429905.1 Gemmatimonadales bacterium | reverse complement strand
CGGCACCGACCCCCTCATGCCGCCGATCCTCGAGGCGGTCCGCCAGCGGGCCACGCTGGGGGAAATCAGCGACGCGCTCCGGAGCGCCTGGGGGAGCTACCGACCCACCGCCTGAACCTTCCTTGAACCCCGCCTCCGGAGCGGCTAAGTTTAGTGCTTGGCTTTACTTAGACCGGGCGGAGCGGCATGCCGACGTACGATTACCAGTGCACTGCGGGCCACACCTTCGAGAAGATCCACAAGATGTCCGAGTCGCCCCGGGTCAAGTGTCCGACCTGCGGCAAACCGGCGGCACGCCGCATTTCCGGCGGCTCGGGCCTCGTGTTCAAGGGGAGCGGCTTCTACATCACGGATTACGGCAAGGACGGCAAGGGCGCCCGGAAGGCCGAATCGGGTGACGGCGCCGCCTCCACCGCGGTGAAGTCAGACTCCGCGCCGGGCGGCACCGAGGGCGCCAAGGCGTCCAAGCCAACCGAGAAGTCTCCCAAGGACAGCTCGGTGAAGCCGGCCGCCGGCCCGAAGAAGGCGGCCGAGTGAGCGAGGCGCTGCGGCAGGCGCTGGCGCGCGTCGCCACGTCCATGGGGGCCGATGGCGTCGATTTCGTGGTGGAACGTCCCAAGGACGCCGGCCACGGCGACGTCGCCACAAACCTCGCCATGGTGCTGGCCAAGGTGCAGAAGGCACCGCCTCGCGCCATCGCCGCGCGGGTCATCGAGGCGCTGGATCTGCCGGCGGGCGTCGTCGAGAAGACCGAAATCGCCGGGCCCGGGTTCATCAACTTCTGGCTGGCCAGCGACGAGCTCGGAAACTCGCTGCGCGCCGTCATCGACGCGGGGCCGCGCTATGGCGCCCACGACTTCGGCAAGGGAATCCGCGTCAACATCGAGTTCGTCTCCGCCAACCCGACGGGCCCGCTGCACGTCGGGCACGGCCGGGGCGGGGCGCTGGGCGACGGCATCGCCGCCCTCCTCGCATGGACCGGCCACCAGGTGACTCGCGAGTTCTACATCAACGACGCCGGGGTGCAGATCGACCGCGTCGGCCAGAGCCTGTGGGCGCGGGTGCAGGAGGCGGTCGGGCGGCCGTTCGCGATTCCCGAGGGTGGCTACCACGGCGACTACCTGAAGGAGAACGCGGCGCAGATCCTCGCGCGGGAGGGCCGCGCCTTTGCCGACCTGCCGGAGGCGGAGGGGGTGCGCCGGTGCCGCGCCCTGGCGCTCGTCATGCAGCGCGAGGAGCAGGACCACGACCTCGCCAGCTTCGGGGTGCGCTACGACGTGATGACCTCGGAGCAGGCCTTCTACGACCGGGGCGCCATCCCGGCCACGCTGGCGCTGCTCGAGTCGCGTGGGCTCACCTTCGAGCGCGACGGCGCACTGTGGTTCCGCACCACCGATTTCGGCGACGACCAGGACCGCGTCCTCCGCAAGAGCGACGGCAGCTACACCTACTTCCTCCCCGACATCGTGTACCACGTCGACAAGCACGAGCGCGGGTTCGACCGGGTCATCGACGTCTGGGGCGCGGACCACCACGGGTACATCCCGCGGGTCCGGGCGGCACTGCGGGCGCTGGGTTACCCCGACGAGTTCTTCGACGTGTCGGTGGTGCAACTGGTCAAGGTGCTCCGGGGCGGTGCCGAGGTGAAGATGTCGAAGCGCTCGGGCGAGTTCGTGACCCTGCGAGACCTCGTCGAGGAAGTCGGGCCCGACGCCGCCCGGTACTTCTTCCTGATGCGCCGGGGCGACGCCCAGCTCAATTTCGACCTCGACCTGGCCACCAGCCAGACCGACGAGAACCCGGTGTTCTACGTGCAGATGGCGCACGCGCGGGTGAGCGGCATCTTCCGGGTGGCGGGCGTGGCGCCGGACAGCGCCACGGCCGACGTCCGGCTGGACGCGCTTCCGGCGCCGGAAGACCGCGAGCTCCTGAAGAAGCTGACGGCGTTTCCCGACGTGACCGCGCGCGCCGCCCGCGACCGGGAGCCGCACAAGATCACGGGCTACCTGGAGGAGCTCGCGCGGCTCACCCACGGGTGGTACCACAAGTGCCGCGTCCTTGGCGAGCCGCCCGAGGTGGAGCGGGCGCGGCTGGCGCTCGCGCGCGCCACGCGGATCGTCCTGGCTAACGGCCTCACCCTCCTCGGCCTCACGGCCCCAGACCGGATGTGACGCGATGAGCCTGCTCGTGGTCGGCAGCGTGGCACTGGATTCGATCCACACCCCGTTCGGCGAGACCGCCGACGCGCTGGGCGGGTCCGCCGTCTACTTCAGCGTCGCGGGCGCCCTCCTCAACCGCGTCCACGTCGTGGGCGTCATCGGCGACGACTACCCGGTGGCGGAGCTCGAGCGGCTGGCGCCGCTCGGCATCGACTGGAGCGGGGTCGAGCGGGCGGCGGGGGAGAGCTTCCGCTGGAAAGGGAAGTACTCCTACGACCTCCAGAGCCGGGAAACGCTGGAAACGCGACTCGGCGTCTTCGCGCAATTTCAGCCCCGCCTGCCCAAGGCGCTGCTCGGCTCGAAGTTCGTCTTCCTGGGCAACATCGACCCGGAACTGCAGCACAACGTGCTCGACCAGATCGCGGCGCCCAGCCTGGTCGTGTGCGATACCATGAACTACTGGATCCAGAGCAAGAAGCCGACGCTCATGGAGTTGTTGAAGCGGGTGGACATCCTGATGGTCAACGACGGCGAGGCGCGCGAGCTGTCGGGCGACTGGAACATCCACCGGGCGGGCCGCTGGATCCTGGCGCACGGTCCCAAGCGGGTCGTCATCAAGCAGGGCGAGTTCGGCGCGCTCCTCATCGAACCCGGCCGGACCTTCTACGTGCCGGCATTCCCGCTGGAGGAGGTGTTCGACCCGACCGGCGCCGGGGACGCCTTCGCCGGCGGCTTCATGGGCTACCTGGCGCGTGCCGGGGTGAGCGACAGCGACCACCTCCGGCGCGCCATGGTGTACGGCGCGGCGATGGGGTCGTTCGCGGTGTCGCAGTTCGGGATCAAGGGCTTTGAGGGCGTGACGACGGTGGACGTGGAGCAGCGGGTGCGTGCCTTCCACGACCTCACACACGTCGTGCTGGCGGAACGGGTCCCATGACGCATCCGGCCAAACCGCGTCAGTACGCCGCCGCGGGCGTGGACCTGGCCAACGCCGAGTCCGCCAAGGCCCGGATCGGGCGGCTGGTGGCGAGCACCCGCACGCCGTTGACGGCGGGGCGGGTGGGCGCCTTCGGTGGCATGGTGCGGCTCCCGGCCGGCATGCGGCAGCCCACACTGGTGATGAGCACGGACGGGGTGGGCACGAAGGTGCTCGTGGCCCAGCAGGCGGGCCGGTACGACACGGTCGGCGAGTGTCTCGTGAATCACAGCGTCAACGACATCCTGGTGCACGGCGCCCGCCCGCTGGCGTTCATGGACTACATCGCGGGAGCGGGGCTCGGCATTGAGGTGCTGGCCGACATCGTCGAGGGCGTGGCGCGCGGCTGCCGGGCCCACGCGATGGACCTGGCGGGCGGCGAGACGGCGCAGATGCCCGGGCTCTACGCGCCCGGTCACTTCGACCTGGCCGGCACCATCATCGGCGTGGTGGAGGAGGCCGAGGCGCTGCACGGCGACGCGGTGCGGCCCGGAGACGTGCTCCTCGGCTACGCCTCGACCGGCCTCCACACCAACGGCTATACGCTGGCCCGCAAGGTGGTGGCCGACGACCTGCACCTCGGCGTGCACGACCCGCTGGCCGGCCTCGGGCAGACCGTCGCCGAGGCGTTCCTCGCGGTGCACCGGAGCTACGCCCGGGCCATCTCCCCGGTGCTCGGGCGCGTCCACGCGCTGGCCCACATCACCGGCGGCGGCATCCCCGGCAATCTGGTGCGGGTGCTCCCCGAGGGTTGTGAAGCGGTGGTGGACGCCCGCAGCTGGAACTGGCCGCCGCTCTTCCGGCTGCTGCAGGACGCCGGCAAGGTGTCCACCGAGGAAATGCGCGACGTGTTCAACCTCGGGGCCGGGATGATCGCCGTGCTGCCCGCGGACGCCGTGGGGGCCGCGCAGGCCGCGGCCAGCGCGGATGGCGTGGGCACCTGGGTCATGGGTGAGGTGCGCGCGGGCACGACGGGCGTCCGGTTCGGCGGGTGAGTCCCGCGGGGCTGTCGTCATGACCGACGCAACGGCGATGAAGCGAGCCCTCGAGCTCGCCTGGCGCGGATGGGGCCGGGTCCACCCGAACCCGCTGGTCGGTGCCGTGGTGCTCGATGCGACCGGGGCGATGGCCGGGGAAGGGTGGCACGCGGAGTTTGGCGGCCCGCATGCCGAGCGCGTGGCGCTGGACGCCGCCGGGCCCAAGGCGCGGGGCGGCACCCTGGTCGTGACGCTCGAGCCGTGCGCCCACGTGGGGAAGCAGCCGCCGTGCACCGACGCGATCCTCTCCGCGGGAGTGGCCCGCGTGGTGTACGCGCTGGACGACCCCAACCCCGAGGCGGCCGGCGGCGCCGAACTGCTTCGGGCGGCAGGGGTGCGGGTGGAAGGGGAGTGCCTGCGGGGCGAGGCCGCGGCCCAGAACGCGCCCTTCCTTGCGCGCTGGCGGACCGCGGACCGGCCGTGGGTGGCCCTCAAGCTGGCCACCTCGCTCGACGGGCGCATCGCCGATCGCTTCGGCCGCTCGCGGTGGATTTCGGGGGAGCCGGCGCGAGACTTCGTGCATTGGCTGCGTGCCGGAATGGACGCGATCGGCATCGGCGGCGCCACCGCGCGCGCGGACGATCCCTCCCTGACCGTCCGGGGCGACATCCGGCCGCGGGTCGAACCGTTGCGCGTCGTCTTCGACCGGGCGGGAAGCCTGCACACGACGCTCGAGGTGCTCCGGACGGCGAAGGAACGGCCGACCTGCGTCGTGGCCGGACCGCTGCTGTCGAGCGAGCGGGCCGAGGCGCTGGAGGAGGCCGGCGTGACGCTCATCCGTGCGGCGGGACTGCGCGACGGCATGGCCGCGCTTCGCCGGATCGGAGTCGGTGCGATGGTCGTCGAGGGCGGTGGGCAGCTGGCCGGCGCCTTGCTCGGCGAAGGCCTGGTGGACCGGTTCTACTGGATCCAGAGCCCGGTGTGGCTGGGGGAGGGGGGCGTGCCGGCGGTCGCGGGCCTGCCGGGGGTCGAGCTGGCCACCGCCGAGCGATGGACGGTCGTCGAGCGGCGGGCCCTCGGGGCCGACACGTTGCTCGTGGCGGACCGGGGCTGATGTTCACCGGCCTCGTGACGGCGGTGGGCACCGTCCGGTCCGCGCGCGCGGCCGACGGAGGGCGTGCCCTGGTCATTCGGGCCCCCTTCCGCGGCCTGTCGCTGGGCGAGAGCATCGCGGTGGATGGAGCCTGCCTGACGGTGTCGCGCCGGCTCCGCGGCGCCTTCGAGGTGCACGTGGTGGCCACCTCACTCGAGCGCACGACGTTTGGCGCCGTGCGCGCGGGGCACCGGGTCAATCTGGAGCGCGCCCTCCGGGCCGGCGACCGGCTGGGGGGCCACCTGGTACAGGGACACGTGGACGGCATCGGGACCATCCGCCGCATCCGCCGACAGGAGGATGCGCTGCTGATGGACATCAGCGCGCCGGCCGCGGTGGCGCGGGCGACGGTGCCGCTCGGGTCGATTACGGTGGACGGGGTGAGCCTCACGGTCAACGCCCTGCGAGGGCGGGGCGTGGTCCAGGTGTCGCTGATTCCGTATACCTTACAGCACACCACCCTCGGAGACCGCCGGGTCGGCGATCGGGTCCACCTGGAGGGTGACACCATCGGGAAGTACGTGGCGGCCTGGCTGTCGCGCCGCGGAGAGCATACATGACGTTCGCGAAGATCGAGCAGGCCATCGAGGACCTGCGGAACGGCAAGATCATCATCGTGGCCGACGACGAGGACCGCGAGAACGAGGGCGACCTCGTCTGTTCGGCGGAACTCGTCACGCCCGAGATGATCAACTTCATGACCCTCCACGGGCGCGGGCTCATCTGCCTGGCGCTCACGGGGGAACGCTGCGACCAGCTGGGGCTGGCCCAGATGGCGGAGCACAACACCGAGGCGCTCGGCACCGCGTTCACGGTCAGCATCGACGCCGAACGGCGCTTCGGGGTCACGACCGGCATTTCAGCGGCCGACCGCGCCGCCACCATCCACGTCGCCATCAATCCCGCCACCGTGGCCGCCGACCTCCGGCGCCCCGGGCATGTGTTCCCGCTCCGCGCCCGGCCGGGCGGCGTGCTGCAGCGGGTCGGCCAGACCGAGGCCAGCGTCGATCTGGCGCGTCTCGCTGGGCTGGCGCCGGCGGGCGTCATCTGCGAGATCCTGAACGACGACGGCACCATGGCGCGCCGCCCGGAGCTCGAGGTGTTCGCCGAGACGCACGGATTGACCTTCGTAACGGTCGCCGACCTGGTGGCCTACCGGCTCCAGAAGGAGCGGCTGGTCCACCGGGTGGCCACGGCGCGCCTGCCCACGGACTTCGGGGACTTCCGGGTCATCGGGTACCGGAACGACGTGGACCGGGCCGAGCACGTGGCGCTGGTGCACGGCGAGGTGGAGGGCGCCCAGAACGTGCTCGTGCGGATGCACTCGAAGTGCCTCACCGGCGACGTCTTCGGCTCGAAGCGCTGCGAC
>DAOMFQ010000131.1:0-6685 GCA_035429905.1 Gemmatimonadales bacterium | reverse complement strand
GTGGAGGTGGCGAGCCCGCCCAGCGAGCCCCGCGTGGCCATCGAGCGGATGAAGACGCCCGGGTCGAGGGCGATGCTCTCCATGCGGATCCGGTCGCCGAGCAGCGCGCCGCCCGAGAAGGGGCTGGTCGGGTCCACCGCCACGACGGCGACCTGGTGCCCCTGCGCACGGTAGGCCGACACCAGCCGTTCGGTCAGCGTGGACTTGCCGGCGCCCGGCGGGCCGGTGATGCCGATCCGGTGGGCCCGGCCGAGGCTGGGGTGGAGCGCGCTGAGCAGCGCCTCGAACCCTGACCGGCCGTTTTCCACCACCGAAATGGCCCGGGCCAGCGCGGCGGGCTGGCGCGCCCGGAGGCCATCGAGCAGGGCGTCACGATCCATGATGGAAAGTCACCCGGAACAGGGACCGGGGCAAGCTAGACCAGGAACCGTGTGGCGAGCCCCAGCAGCAGGAAAAAGCCGCACATGTCGGTGAAGGTGGTCACGAAGATCGAGCTCGCGATGGCGGGGTCGATCTTGAGCCGCTCCAGGAGCAGCGGCACGAAGGCGCCGGCGAACCCCGCCACCGCCAGGTTGGCCGTCATGGCCAGCGCCACCACCGCGCCGAACTGGGGCCCCGCGGCGAGCCAGCCGATCGAGCCGGCCACCAGCGCGTTGGAGAAGCCGTTCACCAGCCCCACCAGCATTTCCTTGCCGACGATGCGGCCCTCGCTGCCGGCCGGCACCTGCCCCAGCGCAATGCGGCGCACCGACACCGCGAGCGCCTGGGTGCCGGCATTGCCACCCATCCCGGCGATGACCGGCATGAACACCGCCAGCCACTTGAGTTCCTGGATGGCGTTCGAGAACACGAGCACCACCGACGCCGCGGCGAAGGCGGTGAGCAGGTTCACGTAGAGCCAGGGCAGCCGGCTCTTCACCGCCCCGGTCCAGCGCGCGCCGAGCTCTTCGTCCGCCGACACGCCACCGAACTGGAGGAGGTCTTCCGTGGTCTCGGCCTCGACCACGTCGATCACGTCGTCGAAGGTGACGCGGCCCAGCAGCTTGCCGCTGGCGTCCACCACCGGCACGCTGGGGAGGTTGTAGCGCGCCATCAGGCGGGCCACGTCCTCCTGGTCGCGGTCGGGCGTCACCGAGATGTCCGCCGCCTCCATGAACTCGCTGACCGGCCGGTTGACCGGGCTGGTTACGAGATCTTTGAGCGGCAGCAGCCCCTGCAGGCGGCCCTCGCCGTCCACCACGAACACCTGGTAGAAGCCCTCCGCCTCCTCCGCCTGCCGCCGGATTTCCTCGATAGCCTCCCCCGCCGTGGCCGTGGCGCGCACGGTCACGAGGTGGGTGGTCATCAGCCCGCCGGCCGACTCCTCGTCGTAGGCCAGCAGGCGGTCCACGTCGGCCCGGTCCTCGACCTCCGATAGGATCCGCTCCTGCTCCTCGGGCTCCAGCTCCTGGAGGATGTCGGCGGCGTCGTCGTCCGAGAGCTCCTCGACGATCTCGGCGGCGTGTTCCGGCTCGAGCGCGGCGAGGGTGTCCTCGGCGTGCTCCTCCTCGGGCATCTCGACCAGCGCCTCGCCGGAGATTTCCGGCGGGAGGGCGCGGACCGCCGTCAGCCGCTCCGCCTCGTCGAGCGAGGAGAGGACGTCGGCCAGGTCGGCCGGTTCCATCTTGAGCGCGCGCTTGACGAACTCCTCGATGCGCCCGGCGCGGAGCAGGTCGGGGAGGCCCGGCAGGCGGGTCTTCCTGGGGCTCATGTCGGCTCCCTCACCAGGGGTATCGGCTCCACCGGCCCGGGCCGCACCAGGACCCGCTCCACCCGCGTGGCGGAAGCCGCCACGACGTCCACCTCGATGCCGCCGATCGCAAAGCGCTCACCCGCCGCGGGAATTCGCCCGGCCAGCTCCGCGAGCATGCCGCCGACGGTCGAGGCCGCGGTCCTGGGGAGCGTCACGCCGAATCGCTCGACCAGGTAACTGGCGGGCGACCCGCCGTCGAGGTCGGCCATGGACGGCGCGCCCGCCGAGACCGGCGCGGCCGCGATCTGGTCGTGCTCGTCGTAGATCTCGCCCACCAGCTCCTCGAGCAGGTCCTCGAGCGACACGAGGCCCAGCGTGCCCCCGAATTCGTCGAGCACCACCGCGAGGTGCCGGCGTTCGCGCTGCATGTCCACGAAGAGCTCGCCGGCGGGCCGGTTGGCGGGAGACACCGCCACCGGGCGGAGCGGCAGGGGATCGCCGGGGCGCAGCTTGAAGAGGTCGAAGGCGTGCAGCATGCCGACGATCTCGTCCAGCGTGCCGCGGTACACCGGGATCCGGCTGTAGCCGCTCTGGGTGAAGATCTGCACGATGTCGGGCAGCGTGGCGTCTTCCGGGATGGCGATGAGGTCGGTGCGCGGCGTCATGATCTCGCGCACCGGCCGGCTGGCGAAGGCCATCACGCCGCCCACGGTGCGGAGGTCCTCGTCGGCACGGAGCCCGACCGCCGCGCCCTCGCGCCAGAGGGTGCGGAACTCCGCCGCCCGCGAGTGGCGCCGGGCCGGCAGGAACACGCCGAGCACGCGGGCCCACGGCTCCAGCAGCGGCATGGCGATCTGGGAGACCACCTCGGCGCGCGAGGCGGTGAGCCAGCGCGGCGCCAGGTAGCCACTGAAGAGCACGAACGGCACGGCGATGAGCGCGATGATCGGGGCCAGCAGCACGAGGCCCGAGCCGGCAAAGACGGCGGGGAACGCCGCGCCGAGGAGGATGACGCCGAAGGCGGCGGTAGCGGCGGCCGCGGTCAGGATCGACTCGATGAGCGAGAGCCACGTGAGGGCGGAGGAGCCGCCGCGGAGCTGGCGCGACACGGCGCGCGAGAGCTCGGCGCGGCTCACGTACACCAGCGCGGCGCCGGCCATCGAGCCCGCGAGCGTCAGCAACAGGCCGAGGAAGAAGGCCGTCCAGATCATGCGGCCTCCTCAGGCGTTGGTCCGTCGCCGGCGGGCACCCGGCGGGCCAGCACACGGCGCACCCGGCGGCGCGCCACCTGCTCCACCTCGAGCTCGAGATCGGCCAGCTGCACCCGGTCGCCGGCTCGGGGCACGCGGCCCAGCTCGGCGAGCACCAGCCCGCCCACCGTGCTCACGTCCTCCCGGCCGATTTCCTGGTGGAAGAGCGACTCCAGCTCGGAGAGCGCCACGCCGCCGAGCACCCTGTAGGCGTCGGGGCCGGTCGAGACGATCGGCTCGACTTCGTCCACGTCGTACTCGTCGTGGATTTCGCCGACCACCTGCTCGAGGATGTCCTCGAGGGTCACGAGGCCCGCGGTGCCGCCAAACTCGTCCACCACCACGGCGAGGTGGCTGGGTCCGCGCTGGAAGTCCTTGAGCAACCGGTCGAGGGTCTTTCCTTCCGGAACGAAGGGGACGGGGCGGATGAGCGCCGTCCAGCGCGCGGCCGAGCCGTCGTCCTCGAGGTGGGCCAGCATGTCCTTGGCATACACCACGCCGGCCACCGCGTCGGCGTGGCCCTCGAACACCGGCAGCCGCGCGTGCTCGGAGCGGGTAAAGGCGGAGATCACTTCCTCGCGGGTGTCGGCCAGGTCCACGCCCACGATGTCGATGCGCGGCGTCATGACCTCGTCCACCGTCATGTCGCTGAGGGAAAAGACGCCGATGATGGCGTCGCGCGGGGGGCGCTTGCCGCCGCCGGCGGCGGCCTGCGGGCGCATCCCCTTCCGGTCCACCTGCGACACGAGGTGGAAGAGCGGGCGGAAGATGGCGAGGGAGCGCGCGGCGCCGGGCCTCGCCAGCCGGGCCAGGTCGGGCGCGATGGCGGCGAGGAGGCGCGGCAGGAGGTCTCCCACCACCCAGACGACGGCCACCGAGAGGAGGAGCCGGAACCACGCCTCGACGGTCGGCCAGTCCCACCAGGTCACGGCGGTGGCGGCGGCGGCGCCGGCAATGACGAGCAGCGCCATGTGCGCCAGGTGGAGCCGGCGCGCCAGCGGCAGCGCGGCGGTCAGGTCGGGTTCCGCGCGGGGGAGGTCGCCCTCCGCCTCGGCGGCCAGCGCCACCCACGCCGCCCAGACGGCAAAGCCCACGAGCGCCAGCGGCGCCAGGTAGCGCTGGAGGAACTCGATCACATGACCTTCCGCAGGTACTTCTCCTGGCGGAGCCACATGGCGGAGGCCTCGCGGCCGGCGCCGTCGTCGTGGTCCCAGCCGAGGATGTGCAGCGTGCCGTGGATGACGAGGCGGATCAGCTCCTCGCGGAGGGTGAGCCCGCGGCGACGCGCCTCGCGCTCCGCCTGCCAGCGGCAGAGATAGAGGTCGCCGAGGAGCCCACCCCGCGGGTCGGGGAGGGCGAAGCTGATGACGTCGGTGGGAAAGTCGTGGCCCTTATGGCGGAGGTTCATCTGGCGCATCGCCTCGCGCCCGAGGAAGGTGACGGACACGGCGGCGTGGCGCCGCTCGCCCGCCAGCACCGCGCGCACGGCGCGGCGGACGGTGGCGGCCGGAAGCGGGAGCATCCGGCCGTGCACGGTCACCTCAGGCACGGAGGACACGCGGACCGTTCCCCGTCATCCCGTCTGGTCTTCCGCGTAGGCGCGGATGATCTCGCGCACGAGCCGGTGCCGCACCACGTCGGTGTCCTGCAGGTAGCAGAAGGAAATCCCCTCGATGCCCGGCAGGATGCGCTCGACCTGGATGAGGCCGCTGTCCTCGCGCTTGGGCAGGTCGATCTGGGTCTTGTCGCCCGTCACCACCACGCGGCTGTTCACGCCGAGCCGGGTGAGGAACATCTTCATCTGGGCGCCGGTGGCGTTCTGCGCCTCGTCGAGGATGATGAAGGCGTCGGAGAGGGTGCGCCCGCGCATGTAGGCCAGCGGCGCGATCTCGATGGTGCGGGTCTCCAGCGCCTTCTGTACCCGCTCGGCAGGCATCATGTCCTCAAGCGCGTCGTACAGCGGGCGCAGGTACGGATCGACCTTCGCCTGCAGGTCGCCGGGCAGGAAGCCCAGCGACTCGCCGGCTTCCACCGCGGGCCGGGCCAGGATGATCCGCTTGACCCGCTTCCGCGCCAGCGCCTCGACCGCCTTGGCCACCGCCAGGTAGGTCTTGCCGGTGCCGGCGGGGCCGATGCCGACCACCACGTCGTGCGCGGCGATGGCGGCCAGATACTCCTTCTGGCCCGGCGTCTTGGCGTTGATGGCCCTCCGCATGCCGGGGAGGATGATCCGGCCGTCGGGGGCGTTGGTGGGCACCTCGGTGCCGGGCTCGGAAGCGATGCGGTACACATCCTCCGGCGCAATGGACTCGCCCATGCGCGCCAGGTCGATCAGCCCCTGCACCACCGGCGTGGCACGCTCGATCTGCTCGACGGTGCCGCCCAGCGTGAGCGTGTCGCCACGGAGGGTGGCCCGCACGCCGAGGGCGCGCTGCAGCTCGAGGAGGTTCACGTCGTTCACACCGCCCAGGAGGAGGGGATCGGCTCCCTCGGTGGAGAGGCGGTGCACGACGTCGTGGGCGTCAGCCTTCACGGGTGATCTCCAGGTGCAGGGCGGCCAGGTCCTTCGGGTCGATCGGCGTTGGCGCGCCCTCGAAGAGCGCGCGGGCCGTCGTGGTCTTCGGGAAGGCGATCACATCGCGCAGGTTGGTGGCGCCGGCAAGCAGCATGGCGATCCGGTCGAAGCCGAGCGCGAAGCCGCCGTGCGGCGGCGCGCCGCCCGCCAGCGCGTCGATCAGGAAGCCGAAACGGCGGCGGATGTCCTCCGCCGGGATCTTGAGGAGCTCGAAGATCGTGGTCTGCAGCTCCGGCGTGGTGATCCGGATGGAGCCGCTGCCCAGTTCGTTGCCGTTGTACACCGCGTCGTAGTGGAGCGCGCGGCAGGACATCGGGGCCGTGCGGAGCTTCGCCGCGTCGTCCGGATGCGGCGCGGTGAACGGGTGGTGCGCCGGGCTCCATTCGCCGGTGGCCGGGTCCTGCTCGAAGAGAGGGAAGTCCACGATCCAGCAGAAGGCGTGCGGCTCCGTGGCCACGACTCCCGGCCTCCGCGCCAGCGCGGTGCGGACCGCATGCAACGCGGGCGAGGTGACCCGGTCGGCGCCGGTCACCGCAAGGAAGAGCGTGCCCGCGGGCACGTTCAGCTTGTCGAGCAGGGCGTGCCCGATCGCCTTGACTCCCTGCCCTTCCCAGCCGGCGCCGGTGCGCCGCGCCCAGATGAGGCCGCCCACCCCCGCGCCCTTGGCCTGCGCCGTGAGCTCGTCGAGTTCCTTTCGCGTGGCCTCGCCGACTCCGCCGGCCACGATACCGCGCACCCGGCCGCCGGCCTTGATGGCCTCGTGCACGAATGGCGCCGCGTCGGCGCCCACGAGGGACGTCAGGTCCTGGATCTCGAAGCCGTAACGCAGGTCGGGCTTGTCCACGCCGTACTTCTCCAGCGCCTCGCCATAGGTGAGCCGCCGGAAGGGCGCCTTGACCGCCTGCCCCGCCTCGGCCCAGAGGTCCACCAGCACCCGCTCGACCACGGCCTGCACGTCCTCGGGGCCCACGAAGCTGGCCTCGATGTCGATCTGCGTGAACTCGGGCTGCCGGTCAGCGCGGAGGTCCTCGTCACGGAAGCAGCGCGCGATCTGGAAGTAGCGGTCGTAGCCCGCCACCATCAGCAGCTGCTTGTAGATCTGCGGCGACTGCGGCAGCGCATAGAACT
>DAOMFQ010000130.1:0-6762 GCA_035429905.1 Gemmatimonadales bacterium | reverse complement strand
CCGAGTAGTCCTCCTCCCCGACTCGGTCCCGGTCGCGGTCGTCTCGCTGCTGCCCAAGGCCGGGCATGACTCGCTCTATCGCCCGCCCCCCGCCGCCCCCGACTCGGCCGCCCCGAAGCCGGCGCCGGCGAAGCGCCCCGTCGCGGCGGGGGCCGACACGATTCCGCCCTCCCGCACCGCACTGTTCACCTCGCTCCTTCTCCGGGTGGCGGAGCCATGGCGGCCGGAAGGCAAGTACGTGATCGAGATTGACTCGGTCCGAAACGCGAATGGCGCCGCCGCGCAGGTTCGCGGGCCGTTGGAGGTGCCGAAGGCGAAGGTGGATTCGACGGCCACGAAACCTGATTCGGCCAGGGCGCCGGCCGACTCTGCTCCACCGCCGAAACCGAGCCAATGACCAGCGACGCCCGCCGTCGGCTTCCGTCGGTGGAGCGGCTGCTCCAGCAGGCCGACGTGAGCGCGCTCCTGGGCCGGATGCCGAGGAGCGTCGTGGTTTCCGCCGCCCGGGAAGCCCTGGCTGCGGCCCGGAACGGGCGCGGGGAGCTGCCCGCCGATTGGGGCGCGGAGGTGGCCGAGCGTGCGGCGCGCCTCGCTCGGCGCTCACTCCGTCCGGTGCTCAATGCCACCGGCGTGGTGCTGCATACCAACCTCGGCCGCGCCCCGATGGCCGCCGCGGCGATCGCGGCGGTGGCCGAGGTGGCCGCGGGGTACAGCAGCCTCGAGTTTGACCTGGACGCCGGGGTGCGCGGGCACCGTACCGACCATGCTCGCCGCCTCCTCGCCGAGCTCACCGGCGCCGAGGACGCGCTCGTGGTCAACAACGCCGCCGCCGCGCTGGTTGTGGTACTCAATACCGTGGCCGCGGGCGCCGAGGTGGTCGTTTCCCGGGGAGAATTGGTCGAAATCGGCGGCTCGTTCCGGATCCCCGACATCCTGGCGCGGAGCGGCGTGCGGCTCCGCGAGGTCGGCACCACCAACCGGACGCACCTCGACGACTATCGCCTCGCCATCGGCCCCGCCACCGGCGCCGTCCTGAGGGTGCATCAGTCGAACTTCCACCAATCCGGGTTCGTGCACGCCCCACCGGCGGCGGCGCTGGCCGATCTGGCCCGCGAACACGGGGTGCCCTTCATTCACGACGTCGGCAGCGGCCTCCTGGCGGACCTGTCCAACTTCGGTCTCACCACGGAGCCCAGGGTCCCGGCGGCGGTCACCGACGGGGCCGACCTCGTCGTCTTCTCGGGCGACAAGCTGCTCGGCGGGCCGCAGGCCGGGTGCCTCGTCGGTCGGCGCAACCTGCTCGCGGAGTGCCGGGCCAACCCGCTTGCCCGCGCCGCCAGGGCGGACAAGATGACCTTCGCCGCGCTCGAGGCGACGCTGGAGCTCTATCGCGACCCCGAAGCCGCCCTGCGCGAGGTTCCCGTCCTTCGGATGCTGACCCTCTCCGCCGGAGAGCTCGCCCGGCGCGCCAGTGCACTCGCCGGTTTGATCGGCAGTTCCTGCCCCGCTGCCCTGCGGCCCCGCCTCGCGGAGGGTACCTCCGCGAGCGGCGGCGGATCCTTCCCCGATGTGGAGCTCCCAACCACACTGGTCATGCTTGACCCTGGGCCACGGGGCGCCGATGCCCTGGCGCTCGCGCTCCGGCTGGGCACCCCGTCCGTGGTGGCCCGGGTGGCGGACGGCTCGGTCGTCCTCGACCCCCGCACCCTCCCGGAGGACCGGTCTTCCGACCTCGCCGCGGCCATCGGGAGGGCCTTCCAGGAATGATGCCCGCCGTCTTTCTCGATCGCGACGGTACCCTGGTGGACGACCCCGGCTTCCAGCGGGACCCCGCCGGCGTGCGCCTGCTCCCCGGCGCGGCCAGCGCCGTGGCGCGCCTGAACGCCGCCGGACTCCGCGTCGTCGTGGTCACCAATCAATCGGGAATTGCACAGGGGTTCATACGGCCGGAGGAATACGCCGCCGTCGAGCGCCGGATCGCGGAGTTGTTCCGGGAGGCCGGCGCGAGGATCGACGCGACCTACCACTGTCCCCACCACCCCTCCATCGGCGGGCCGTGCGAGTGCCGGAAGCCGGGAACCCTCCTCTACCGGCAGGCTGCCTTCGACCTCGATCTCGACCTGGAGGCCAGCTGGGGCGTCGGGGATCGGCTGTCGGATCTCGAGCCGGCCCGTGCACTGGGCGGCCGGGCCATCCTGGTCCGAACGGGAACGGGAGCCGACCACGCGGCGGCCGCGACCGAGGCGGGGTACCCGGTGGTGGAGAACGTGGGTGCGGCAGTTGCCCGCATCCTGAGCGAAAGGGACGTCGCGCGCGCCCCCTAGGGAGGAAGCGTCCGCCCGCTTAGTTTTCCGCCCCATGTCGTACCGTGTCGCGGTCTGCGTGTCCGGCGGCGGAAGCAATCTCCAGGCGCTGCTCGACCGGCTGCAGGGGGCGGAACCCGCGCGCGTGGTCCTCGTGCTCAGCAATCGCGCGGACGCCGGAGGGCTCGAGCGGGCACGCCAGGCGGGAATCCCGGCGGAAGTGCTGGCCGACCCGTCCGACGCCGCCGAGTGGATCACCCGGCTGGGCCGGCGCGACGTGGACCTGCTGGTCCTGGCGGGCTACCTGAAACTGGTACCGCCAGGCGTCGTGCAAAAGCTCGCCGGGCGGATCGTCAACGTGCATCCTGCCCTGCTCCCGAAGTTCGGCGGCCCCGGCATGTACGGCCGCCGGGTCCACGAGGCAGTACTGGCCAGCGGGGCCACGGAGTCGGGCCCGACGGTGCACCTGGTGGACGAGGTATACGACCGCGGCGAGATCCTGGCGCAGCGGCGGGTGCCGGTGTTGCCCGGCGATACACCAGAACTGCTGGCGGCACGAGTGCTCGAGGCGGAGCATCGCCTGCTGCCGGACGTAGTGCTGGCAGCGGCACGGGCCGGTCGGCCCGTGCCGCTGCCGACGGCCCCCTGACTTGTTGCCAGACCACACCTGGGAGTCCCATGCCGAGGGCATTGCTTTCCGTCAGTGACAAGCGCGGCGTCGTGGCGTTCGCGCAGGGGTTGGTGCAGCTGGGCTGGGACATCATCTCCACCGGGGGCACCGCAGCGGCGCTGAAGGCGGCCGGCGTCCCGGTGCAGCCGGTCGAGGCAGTCACGAAGTTCCCCGAGATGCTGGACGGCCGGGTGAAGACGCTCCACCCGATGATCCACGGCGCGCTGCTCGCCCGGCGCGACAACCCGGTGCATCTGCGCGCGCTCGAGGAGCACGGGATCACGCCGATCGACCTCGTCGCCGTCAATCTCTACCCCTTCCGCGCCACCATTTCCCAGCCCGACGTGTCGTTCGAGGACGCCATCGAGAACATCGACATCGGCGGGCCGTCGATGCTCCGCTCGGCAGCCAAGAACCACGAATACGTGCTCCCGGTGGTCGAGCCCTCGGACTACACCGAGGTGCTCGCGATGCTCCGGGCAGGTCCGATTCCCGAGGCGGTCCGGCGCAACTTCGCCGCCAAGGTCTTCGCCCATACCGCCGACTACGACACGGCCATCGCCGGCTACCTGACGCCGCCGGAAGACGGCCTGCCCGAGCGGCTGGGCGGCTCGCTCGAGCGGATGGCGTCACTCCGATACGGCGAGAATCCCCAGCAGCGCGCCGCACTGTACGTCACCGAGGAGCCGCGCGGCATCCGCGACCTGACGCAGCGGCAGGGGAAGGAGCTGTCCTTCAACAACATCCTGGACCTCGACGGCGCGATGGCGGCGGTGGCGCCCTGGAGCAACCGGCCCGCCTGCGCCATCATCAAGCACTCGACGCCCTGCGGCATTGCCGTGGCCGGCTCGGCGCTGGACGCCTGGCGGCGGGCGCTGGCTACCGACCCGCTTTCCGCCTTCGGCGGGGTCGTGGCGTTCAACACCGTCGTGGACAGGGCCACCGCCGAGGCGATGGCCGATCTGTTCCTCGAGGTGGTGGTGGCGCCGTCGTTCCACGAGGAGGCGCTGCGGGTCTTCGGCGGCAAGAAGAACCTCCGCGTGGTGGAGTTGCCGGTCAGCCACGGGGAGCCCGGCCTCGACTACAAGAGCGTCCGCGGCGGCTTCCTGGTCCAGGATCGGTTTCGCTTCGACCCGTCGGAGGAGGGCTGGCGCGTGCCGACGGTGCGCCACCCGACCGAGGCGGAGTGGAGCGACCTGCGGTTCGGCTGGGCCGCGGTGGCCGCGGTCAAGTCGAACGCGATCATGCTGGTGCGTCAGGAGGCGGCCATCGGGATCGGCGCCGGGCAGATGAGCCGGGTGGACGCATCGTTCCTTGCCGTCCACAAGGCGCGCCAGCAGGGGCACGACCCGAAGGGCGCCGTGCTGGCCAGCGACGGCTTCTTCCCCTTCCCCGACGGCGTCGAGGCGGCGGCGGCGGCCGGTGTCACGGCCATCATCCAGCCCGGCGGTTCCGTCAAGGACGCGGACGTGATCGCCGCGGCGGACCGGGCCGGCCTGGCCATGGTCCTGACCGGCGCCCGGCAGTTCAGGCACTAACGGAGACTTCGTGACGACACCCAAACCCGCGACCCCATACCGCTGGGCAGCCCTCGTCGGCCTGGCGGTCTTCGGGATCTACCTCGCCACGCTCGCCCCGACGACGGCCTTCTGGGACACCTCCGAGTACATCGCGGCCGCGCGCGTACTGGGGATTCCCCACCCGCCCGGCAATCCGCTGTTCGTCATCCTGGCGCATGCCTGGGGATTGCTGCCCCTGGCAAGCGAATACGCCATGCGGATCAATCTCTTCGCCGCCTTCGGCAGCGCCGTCTCGGCGGCGCTCTGGTTCCTGATCGCGGAGCGGTGGCTTCGGACCATCGTGCCGGTGCGCTGGGGCCGGCTGCTCGCCGCCGCGGCCGGCACACTGGTCTCGGCCACGTCCTGGACAGTCTGGAACCAGTCCACGGTGAACGAGAAGGTGTACACCGTATCCCTGCTCTCGATGGCGCTGGTGACGTGGCTGGCGGTCCACTGGGGCGATGACGAGCCGGGCCCGCATCGCGATCGCTGGGTTGTCCTGATTGCCTACATCATCGCGCTCTCGACGACCAACCACCTGATGGGCCTCCTCGCGGCGCCCGCCGTCGCCATCTACATCCTGTGGACCGACTGGCGCGTCATCACCCGCCCGTGGGTCTGGGTGGCAGTCCTCACCGCCGTGGTGGTGGGCGTGTCGCTCAACTACCTCTTCCTGCCGATCCGGGCCGCGCAGTTCCCCCCGATCAACGAGGGAGAGCCGGTGGGCTTCTTCAGCGGCGCGCTGATGGACGTGATCAACCGGGTGCAGTACGCCAAGCCGTCGGTGCTGGACCGGCAGGCCGACCTCCTCAGCCAGTTCGCCAACTACTTCCAGTACTTCCGCTGGCAGTACGCCCGGGACTGGGGCAGCGCGGCCGGCGCGGTGGCCGCCCTCTTCGGCTTCATCGGCCTCTACGGCCTTGTCGAACTCATCCGCAAGGACAAGCGAGCCGGGTTCGCCGCGCTGGCCATGTTCGGCACGCTGACCGTCGCGCTGATCTTCTACCTGAACTTCAAGTACGGCTTCTCGATCCACCCCGAGCGCGACCTCCCCCGCGAAGTGCGCGAGCGCGACTACTTCTTCGTCGGCTCGTTCGCCTACTTCGGCGTCCTGATCGCGCTCGGGCTCGGCGCGCTCTACCGGGGCATCGCCGATTCCCTGGCGCCCCGACTGCCCGAGGCGAGACGGTGGGTCGCCGCCGCGCCGGTCTTCCTCGTGGCGCTGGTGCCGGTGGCGGGCAACTACGCCAGCGCCAGCCGCGCCAACGAATACGTCGCTCGCGACATGGCCATCGACATGCTCGAGTCGGTGGAGCCGTATGGCATCCTGATCACGGCGGGCGACAACGACACCTTCCCGCTCTGGTTCGCGCAGGAGGTGCTCGGGGTGCGACCGGACGTGACCCTGGCAAATCTCTCGTTGATGAACACCCGATGGCATCTTCGCCAGCTGCAGCGCCGGGCCACGCCGGAGTTCGACGCGGACTCCGCCGTGCCGCTCTGGCGCCTGGGCCCGGCAGAAACCGGCCTTGCCCTGACCGACTCCGCCTCGGCGGGCCGCCCCGCCACGGCGTGGCCGCGCCCGGAGGGCTCGGTGTTCAGCAGCTTCACTCCGGCCCAGCTCGACAGCCTCCCCGAGGCGATCGCAGTCAAGCAGAACAGCGGGATGCGGGTGGACAGCGTCCTGGTGGCGTTCGGCCAGGACTACCTGACGCTGCAGGATATCGCCACCCTGGCCTTGATTCGCGACAACCTTGGCAAGCGCCCGATCTACTTCAGCTGGAGCGACGGTAACTACCCCGACGCCACTTTCGGCCTCTCGCCGTACCTGCTCACCACCGGCCTGGTGCGGAAGCTGATGCCGCGGCCGATCCAGGAGGGGAACGGCATCGTCCTGTCCAGGGCCATCGGGTACGTGGACCTGCCCCTCACCCGCAAGCTGCTCTGGGACGTCTACCACTGGCGAAGCGCGACCCAGGCCCGGCCGCGAGGGTGGGTGGACGTGCCGTCCGCCTCGATCCTGCAGCTGTATGCCGTCATCTACCGGGAAGTCGGCGCGATCCTGAAGCAGGAAGGCCTGGCCGACGAGGCCGCACGGGCCGACTCCATCAATACCGCCGTGCAGGCGAATATCATCAAGGGGGCGCGGAACTAGGCAGTCGCGGTTGGCTGGTCGGGCGTGGTGGCCGAGTGGTTGAAGGCAGCGGTCTTGAAAACCGCCGAACCGGAA
>DAOMFQ010000129.1:0-6803 GCA_035429905.1 Gemmatimonadales bacterium | reverse complement strand
GGAGACGGCGCGCGAAGTCGAGTCGCTTCGTGCTGAGCGCGACACATGGCGGATGCTCGGAACTGCACTGGCCGATCACCTGTACGCCCACAACAGCGTGACCCACCCCAACGTGCTCACGGTCATCACGGCGATCTCTCGCTACTCGCGTGACAAACCGCTGGAGTCGGCGACGCCGATCACGATCGAAGCGCCGTACTGTACCCATCCCGCCGCGTCCAAGGTGGTGTTCGATGTCTGACCTCCGCACCGGAAAGCCCACATGGGAAGAGCTTGACCGCATGTACGCCGAGGCCACGCGCCTGTGCGTCGACCTCCGCGCCAGGCTGGAGACGGCGGAGCGGGAGCGCGACAATCACGCACGTACGCTGTACGCCGAGGGATACAGCCCATGCGCCACCGCAGAATGCAACTGCGGCGGATGGCACGGTGGCCACGTCGCCGAACTGAGGGCGCGCCTTCGCCTGACGGCACAAACCCTCATCGCCGAAATTGGCGCAGGCGGGCCCATGAACGCGGAGGCCGCCGCAGAGAGGGCGGTCGCCTTGATCCTCGGGTTGCGAGAAGAGCGCGACGAAGCCCGCGCCGAGGCCGACCGGCTCCGGGCGTTCGTGCCGGTGTGGGCTCGGGTGGTCGGCGCATGGGAGTTGCGCGCCTGTAGGGTCCGCGTCGGGTGGGTCGAATGGGTGGGCCACGACTACGTCGCAAGGATCGACGTTGGCAGGGGCGGATGGAAGTCGGTCGGGACACACCCCGACCTCCCCACCGCCGCCCGCGCCGTCTGCGCCCGGCTGGGGATTCCGAGCGTGGAGGTGCCCGACCCCTGACAACAAGCAGGCCCGCCACAACGGCGAGCCCGGAGCGCCTTCGCCAACTCGGGCGGGGCGTGAGATGAACTACCACAATCACAACGGCCACGCCCCGGCCATGTAGGGGTGGGAGACTGACATGGACTACGATCAGAAGACCTACGCCCTCACCGTGCTCGGCGAGGAAGCCAAGCGCCTCCATCAGCTCAACGCCGACATTCGCAACGCGGTCGCGCTCGTCGAGTCGTTGTGGGGCCCCGCGGGTGTCGAAGACCTCTTCCGCTCTCGCCGTCCTCACAACGAGTGGATCGCCGAGAACGCCCGGCGGCTGGACGCGGTGCGGGCCGCCATCGACGTGCTCGACAGCCAGCCGGTGGTGGCCGCGTGAACCCCCGCACCCGAGGCAACACCGCGCCCGACGAACACCGGCCCGCCGCGCCAGCCGCGTACGGCGACGCCTTCACCGAGTTCACGTCGAAGCCGCGTCCCAACCACGCCGCGCGCCGGCTCGCCGCCCACGCGATGCACCAACGCACCGGCGCTCCAGTGGCGGAGTGCGCGCGGTGGCTGGAGGAGGCCGGCGGGGATGTCGAGCGGGCGGTGGAGATGATGCGTGTGGGGGCGCGATGACGCCGCTCTGGTGGGTCTACAACGACGAAGGCGACCTCGACAACGCCGTCCGCGCCACGGACGAGTCGGAGGCGATGCGGCTTGCCGTGGAAGGCGGCACCGAAGAGCCGACGGTCGTGCTCGTCACGGCGGAAGAGGAGCGCGCCATGATTGCCTCCGAGCGCCGAGAGAAGCGCGCCGCCCGCCGTGCCATTCGCAATCCCGCCGAAGCCGACGTCTGCGATCCCCCGCTGTCGATGATGGCCTGGCTGTCTGTCGTCACCGAGCACGGCTACCGGTGCCCGTACTGCGGCCGGTTCTGCCGTCAGTCCGCGTTCAGCGCCGCGCCGACGGTGACGAGGATGGCCGGCGCGATCGTCCACCACGGGCCGGCGTGCAAGCGGTGTCGGGGTGTGGCGTGATCCGCGCCGAATGCGAGAGTTGCGGAGAGGTTCGCGACCTGTACGCAGACGACGATGAAAGTCTTTGCCTTGAGTGCATCGACATGAAAGAGCATGAGCGACAAATAGACCAACGACTGCAACGCGACATGGCATTGGCAAATGCCGATCGTGATGCCAAAATCAGGAGAAAAGCGAAATGAGCGCCATCTACGGAATCCGGTACACCTGCGACAAGTGCGGAACGTCTGAGACGATGTGGCGCGAGAACGGCACGATGCCTGCGATCTGTCACGACCTCCCGCCCGGGTGGAAGCGGTCGTCCTACGCGAACAGCGGAGTGAAGCCGCTGTGGCAACGGCCGATCGCGTGCCCGACGTGCCGGGTGGAGATGGACGAGGTGGAGGCCGCGTACTCCGCGTGGTCGAAGGCGCACGGGGAGGCGTATCAGGAGGCGTTCGCGGACGGGCGGGTCGCGTTGCAGCGGTGGATTGACGCGCACCCGCGTCCGCCCGTCGCGCCGGATTGGGCGCGATGATCAACCAGTGGCAACGTGTCGATGCGCCCGATCTGAACGACCGGACGCTCGTCCACAAGGCGCCCCGGGTGGTCATTCGCTGTGAGGGCGACCGGTTCCATGTGACCGGCCACATCGCGCGGCCGACCACTTACAGCATCGGCGGCCTGATGGATTGGTGTCGGGAGTGGCTGACCGTCCCGTCGACCGACGACCTGATGTGGCTGGCGGGGGTGACGTGACCACCGTCCCGCTCCGCCCCTCCATTGCCCGCTGGCTGCACGACGACCACGCGGCCCGTGCTCGGCACCTCCGCGCGATGGCGAGCGAGCAGAGGGGCAATGTGGGGCCGCACGAGGATGCGTGGTGGCGAGAGGCGCGGCTGCGGAGCGCGGACGAGCTGAACGCGCGGGCGGATGAGGAAGACAACGCGGCCCGACGGTGGGCCCCAACAACGGAGACGAGATGAACGCGAAGCAGAGGCGACAGGTACGGCGGGCGATGCAGCGGTTCGAGCACTTCGACTGGTACATCGCCACGGGCGGACCCGATGACGGCAGCGTGCGCGCGCAGGTGGCGCGGCACATCCGACCGCTGGTCGACCGGTGCTCGGGTCAGTCGGTGCGTCGCCGGTTCCGCGCGCCTGGGCAGCCGGGCGGACGACGCGCCGAGGAGGCGTTCGGCAAGCGGTGTGCGTGCGGTCGACCGGCTCACGGCACCGACTCCAACGGGGCGATGGTCTGCGTTCGCTGCGGCGATTGGCTGCCCTTCTGATGCGCCCCTACCGCATCCTCGTCACCGGGTCGCGCGAGTGGGGCGACCTACCGTCGGTGGCCCGTGAGCTTGCCGCGCTGCGCAGGCGCGTCGATGCCGGCCGAGAGATCGTCGTTGTCCACGGCGCCGCCAAGGGGCTTGACGTGACGGCGGACTTCGCGGCTACGTCGCTGCACATGACGACCGAGCCACACCCTGCCGATTGGGCGACGCATGGCAAGGGTGCCGGGCCGATCCGCAATCAGGCGATGGTGGACCTCGGCGCCGACGTCTGCTTGGCGTTTCCGACGAAGAGCAGCGTCGGCACATGGGACTGCGTGCGCCGTGCGAACGCCGCCGGCATCCGGGTCATCATCGTACCGGAGCGGGCGCACGCGGGCGGCTGAGGAGGAGCGGGCGGCGGGGAGGTGGGCTACAGGGTCCACCCCACCCACAGCGGACAAGGCTTAGGCCCGAACGGTCGACCCCAACGGCGGGAGGCGCGAGCCGATGACCGCCGCGCTTCGGCCGGGACGGATGGGTAGCGCGTGGCTGACCAGGGTGGGGGCTACCCTGCCCGCATGATGAAGGTCAGATGCCGGATCTCCGTCGTCTCCATGTCGTACGGCGCGTTGCCTGGGTTGGGGTCGTGGACGCATTCGAGGCGCACCCACCCCTCCGGCTGCATCGTGAAGCGCACGACGATCGCGTGCCATCCGCCCGGAAACTTCTGCGACGGCACCGAGGCAATGGCAATCGCTCCGGCGGCATAGTCGAAGCGGAGCATCTCCCGAGCGTCCCAGGGGCGCCCACCGAGCACCTCCGGGTTGCTGTGGGGCTTGAGGTGCCACTGGTCGAGGTGGATCGCCGGCCGCCCGGTGGCGTTGAGCCATTCGGCAAGCTCAAGCCCCTGCATGGGGCCGCTGAGATCCGGCACGTCCTCGTAGGGGAGGTCGAGCACAGAGGCTACGGCGGCGCGCATGCAGTCGCCGTTCCCAAGAGCCACGATGCGCTGGAACACCGGGGTCATCGGCTACACCTGCCGATATCCGTTGACCGCATCCCACCGCAGCGCCTGCCGGCACTTCGACGGGTCGCGGTAGGGCTCACCGAGCGACAGGTGGCACCACGTCGGGTGCGCCGGGTCGGAGCCCTCCAAGATGACCTGTCCGAAGGCGAGCCCGCTCTCCTTGCGGATCCAGTCGAAGACATCCACCAGCGGCACCCCGTCGACGTGGAAGTCGGCCGCCTCCGCTTTCATGTGCTGCGACGTCTTCGACCCCCCGATTGCCGCGTTGACCTGGGGCGACCGGTAGCCGCTGTGGACCGCGATCGGCCGCCCGAAGTGTGCGCGAATGACCTCCAGCATCTCGGCGACGCGCACGAGCTTCGCGACCTCTGCGTCACCGGGGGTGTTCGGAAGGCCGGTGCGGGTGGCGGTAAGCTCGGCGAGCGTGAAGTGGTCGGTGAGGTGCATCAATCCACCACGTCCACCAAGAACGCCACGACGTCTCCGAGCAGCCCGTGCGTGATCTCCTTGACCTCCGCCTTGGTGAGTCGCACCTTGCCGTCGTCGTCCGGCTTGAGCGCGTCGGCGACGATGTCGAAGCGGTTGGTGAGTCGGTCGTAGGCTTCGCGGGCTTCGGGTGCGGTGAGCGGCATGGGTGGATCGTAGCCGGGCGGCCGTGGCGCGTCACCACCCGCCGGACGCGGTAGGCTACGGCATGGACATCGACACCGCCGCCGCCCGCCTACGCGCCGACCTTGACCACACCGACCGTCGGCTCGGATACGCGCGTGAGGCGCTGGCGAACGAGCGTGCCGACCTTGACCCGCTCGACAAGATCGAGCGCGCGGTGCTCGCCTACCACACCGCCCGGTCGCGCGATCTCACCCTGCGCGCGGCGATCGTCTGCGCCATCGCGGAGACGACGGAGGCACGGTTGGCGCTGCGGATGATGTCGCGGCGACGGTGGTTCGCGGTGGTGGTGCTGACGGTGTTGGGGAGGTGCTAAACCGCCGCAAAGCTGTCGAAGTACGCCTGATCCCGCACCGACAACGCCACTCCCGCCGCGGTGAACGCCGACCCCACCGCTGCGAAATGCGCGGCCCACGGCGAGCCCTGCGCCGCGATGGCCTGCGCGAGCCCGAGCGGCGTGCCGATCTGCTTCCACCCGGCGACGGTCGCGGCAAAGGCCCACGGCGACGGCGTGGTGTAGTCGATGCCGTGGTCGCCGTAGTGGACGCGGACGATGCGCCATTCCTGTTGCGCGCCCCCGGCGATGTGGATCTCCGGGTTGACGTTGACCATCGTGTCGCCTTCGGTTTCGTACATCATGACGTCGTGATCCGGTTGAAGCTCGGTTCTTGAATGCTGACACGGAAGGCGACCACCGCCTCCGCGACCCAATACGCACCCTCGCGCGTCGTGCCCGATTCCGGGGCTCCAACGCCCTCCCAGGCCGCAATCGCCATGTCGAGCAGGCTCCGGGCCGGCGTATCGGGCGGTGCAGCCTCCACGGCCGTTTCCGCGAGCGCGAGCGACATCACGAGGGCACCATGCCGGATGGCGTAGCCGATGGGGCGCTGCCTGTCATGCCAGCGATGATGTCGAGGATGCGCATCACGATCGACGCGGCCGTCTCGGTCGGGAAGTGCCACACCTGCCACCCCATGCCGCACGCAATGACCAGCGCGGCGAGGATGCCCACCATGCCGGCGAGGCGAGGGCCGGTCATGCCGGCGATGATGGCGTCAACGAACAGACCGCCACGGTTCGCGAGCTTGGTCAGCGTCGTCGGCGGGGCGTCAAGCTGCTTCTGGAGTTCGTCAACCTGCGCCCGCAGCGCCGTCATCGCCTCCTCGGAATGCGACGCGCGCAGCTCGGCGATCGTGCGGTCGCGGTCGGCGATCGTCGTCTCCGCCTGCAAGCGGTCGCGCCGTGCCCACACGATGACATCGGCAAGCTCGGAGCGCATGGACGCGAGCGTGGCGCCGGTCTGCCGGACTTCGTGCGCGAGTTCGCCAAGCGCGAGCAGGACTTCGGAAGCGGTGATCGGGCGGTCGTTGGGCATCAGGGCGCCGGGTGGGCGGCCACGTAGTCGGCGCGCTTCTGGAGGTACACGCCCCACCGCTCGTAAGCGAACTTCGCGCCCCGCGGGTCGGGGTCATCTGTGGTCACGAGGCCGGCGTCGACGATGGCCGGAAGCGTCTCCGGGCTCGTCACGCTGCCGGTCCACGCGTCCGTGGTGAGGACGCGGATCGTGATGTCCGCGCCGGCCGGCCAGTGGCCCGGGGCGCACACCGCGAGGCCGATGTTGCTCACGGTCGCCACGTAGAACCAGCCCGCGGGCGTCTCGACGTCGATCACGCCGGCCCAATCGGACGGGTCGTCACGTAGGGCTGCCTGCATCTGCTCGAAGATCAACGCGTACATGCTCAGCTCCAGTAGAACGCAATGAACCCGCCTCCACCCGCGCCGCCAGCCCCCGAGTTGGCGCCGTTGGTGGAGCTCCCGCCGCCACCGCCGCCTCCGCCGTAGGCGCCCGCGCCACCGGAACCGCCCGCGATGGTGCCCGCGGTGTCCCCCGCGTTCCCGCTCGCGCCGGAGTCGCCACCGCGGATGGTCGTCGGGGTGCCCGCCGAGGCGCCGGATCCGCCGATGCTGCCGCTGGCTGCGGCGACGGTGCCGCCGCCGTTGTTGGACCAGGCGCC
>DAOMFQ010000128.1:6488-6843 GCA_035429905.1 Gemmatimonadales bacterium | reverse complement strand
CACATAGATTCCGTCGAGGCCCGAGAGCTCCCAGACCCTGTTCCCGGCCGGATCCACTTCATTGACTCGCCCGGCTCGACCAAACGAAACGGTGGCGTGCCCGTCAGGATGATACTGGGTGGACCCGCCGACGAGGGTATAGGTGCCGGGAGCGTCGGTGAACTGCCACTGCATGAGGGCCGTGTGCGTGGCCGGGTTCAGCAGGTAACGCACCATACGACTCGGCGCAGCCAGCCCATTGTCGAGCAGCTGGATTTGTCCGGGGCCCGCCACACGAACACCGTGTTGGCGCTCGAAGCCGCTCTTCGGATCATTCAGGATGGTAAACTCGTTGCGGAGGCCCCCAAAGCGCCAA
>DAOMFQ010000128.1:0-6476 GCA_035429905.1 Gemmatimonadales bacterium | reverse complement strand
GGCGCCCGTGGCGCGGTCCACCTTGGTCACCTCGCTCAAGCTGCGAAAGCCGAGGACCAGATTCGAATCGGCGTCGAACCCGAGGCCGTTGCCATGGGTGAAGTTCACGTTCGGCCCGGTGCGGTCGGCCAACGGCAGGTCGGTGATGTCGAAATAATCGAAGGCGTTCCACTCCCAGAGGAGCGCCCCTGTCGCTGACAGGTGTTGGATGACTGTCCCCGTGACGACGGCCGCCGCGACCCCGCCCAGCGCGGACAGATCCATCGTCCGGTTTTCGTCGCAGAGGATCCAGGCGTCGCCACCCTGCGCCACCAACACCTCGTGGAAGCGGGTTGGCCGCCCAACGCACTGCAGGGTGGCGGTCTGCTCGCCCAGCGAGTTCAGGACGCGAAACTGAGTCTCCGCGGCGCCGGTGCCCAGGAGAGTGTAGCTCCCGTTCGGGTGTGCCTGGAAGGAATTGAGCACGCCGTTCGGTGAGTGGTGATACCAGACCACCTTGCCGCTGTTGTCTACCGTCACCGCGCCATCGGGGAGGGAGAGCGCCAAGTATCCCGGTTCGCCGGAGGTCCCGAGGCTCCCGATGGCCGGAATCCATGCAGGCAGCGAGCCGCTCGTGAACGCCAAGGTGTCCACCACCCTGTCCGCTGCGCCGGCGCGGGACAGCACCACATGGAATGCGTACACGGCGGCGGTGTCGAGGCCGAGCACCGGAACACGGACGGCCGTGTCGCCGGAAAACGGCACCGCCGGCGTCCGGAGAACCGGGCCAGTGCCCGTCCCGTACTCGACCAACGCGCTGTCGAAGCCTGTGGCATGCACTTCGACCGCTGCAGCCAGCACGTTCTCGGGAATGACTTGGACCACGGCACCGTGGAACTGCGCCGAATCTCCCGGCGCCTGCTGGTCCGAGAGGCACCCGCTGGCGACAAGCGCGGTCACCGCGGAAATGGTGAGGAAGCGGTGGGTCATCTGGTCCTCAAAATGGAAAGATCAGGGGGTCATGCACCTGCGGTTACACCCTCGAACTCGGCGTCGCCGTTCCGGAACTGGCGCTGGTAGAGCCGGGCATACAACCCGCCCCGGGCCAGCAGGTCGGCGTGGGTGCCTTCCTCGACCACCCGGCCGTGGTTGAGGACGACCAGCCGGTCCGCCCGGCGCACCGTGCTCAGGCGATGGGCAATAATGAGCGTCGTGCGCCCCACCAGCAGCTTCTCGAGGGCGTCCTCGACCAGCCGCTCGCTCTCCGTATCCAGGCTGCTGGTGGCCTCGTCCAGGACCAGCACCGCGGGGTCCTTCAGCACCGCCCGGGCAATGGCGATGCGCTGCCGTTGCCCCCCGGACAGCTTGACCCCCCGCTCCCCCACGATCGTGTCGTAGCCGGCCGGCAGCCGCTCCACGAACTCGTGGGCGTGTGCGGCGCGGGCCGCCCGCTCCACGTCGGCCCCAGAGGCCTCCGGGCGCGCGTAGGCGATGTTTTCGCGCACCGTGCCGCTGAACAGCGCCGGCTCCTGGGGCACGATCCCGATGGCGGCCCGGAGGTCCCGCAGCCGGAGCTTCCGGATGTCGGCGCCCTCCAGCCGGATACTGCCCTCGGCCACGTCCCAGAACCGCGGCAGGAGGCTCACCAGGGTGGTCTTGCCGGCCCCCGAGGGGCCCACCACCGCCACGACCTCCCCCGGCTTCAGGGCCAGGCTGACCTCCCGGAGCGCCCAGGGCGCCTCCGGATGGTCGAGGTACCGGAAGGACACCCGGTCGAACTCCACGCGGCCCCTGAGGGGCTGTGGCAGCGGCAGGGGCTCCGCCGGGTCGGCGATCGGCGTGGTGGCCTCGAGGAGCTGGAAGACCCGCTCCGCCGCCCCCACCGACTCCTGGTAATTGCTGAAGAACGAGGCCAGCGCCCCCACCGCCGCCGCAATTGTCACGGTGAGCAGGAGGAAGCTCACCAGCGTGCCGGCCGTCAGGGAGCCGTCCAGGACGAGGCGGCCCCCCTGCCAGAGCACGATGACGATGCCGGTGAACATGCTGAAGGTGATGGCGCCGAAGAACACCCCCCGCACCCGGGCCCGGATCAGCGCCGCCTCGACCACCCGCCCGATCATCCCGCCGTAGCGCGAGAGCTCGGCCGGCTCCTGCACGAAGCTCTGCACCGTGCGGATCTGGCTGAACGCCTCCTCGGCCACCGCCGTGGCGTCGGCCACCTTGTCCTGCACGCCGGTGCTGATCCGGCGGAGTCGCCGCCCGAAGAACAGCGCGGTGCCGACCGCCACCGGCACCACCGCGAGCGCGGTGAGGGTGAGCCGCGGCTGGATGTAGACGAGGAGCGCGATCCCGCCCACCAGCGCCAGGATCTGCCGGGAAAACTCCGCCACCTGGTGGCTGAGCACGCCCTGCAGGAGGCCGATGTCGGTCGTGAGGCGGCTGGTGAGTTCGCCGGTCTTCCGGTCGGCGTAGAACCCCGGCGGCATGTCGAGCAGCTTGGCAAAGAGCTCCCCGCGGAGGCCCGCCACGGCCCGTTCGCCGGTGGCGCTCAGCAGGTAGGTCTGGGCGTAGTTGAGGAACGCCTGCACCAGGAAGAGGCCGATCAGGCCCAGCGCCACGCGGTCGAGCAGGGCACGGTTCTGCTGCACGAAGGCCGCGTCGAGCAGCCGCCCCACCACGAGCGGAAAGGCCAGGCCGATGGCGGCGCTCAAGAGCAGCGCCAGCGAGGCCAGGACGAGCGCCTGCCGGTGCGGCCGGACCCGGGGCCAGAGCCTGCTGAGGTGCGTGGGAGAGGGAAGTCGGCGGCGGGCGACAGGCTCGATGGGCGTCGTCACCGGCCCTGCGGGCCGGCGTCGGCGGCCGGCTGGTCGAGGATCAGCACGTCGGGCGTCTCCGCCTGAGCCGGGCGCGGAAGGGTGCGGTCCACGCTCATGGCCAGGAACAGCAGTGCGAGGTAGGCCAGCGAGTACTTGTACATCTTCCAGGCCGTGGGCGTCACCCCATCCTCCCGGAGCAGCTGGAGGTTGTACCAGAGGAACCGCCCGCCCAGGGCCAGGGCCGTCACCGCGTACAGGAGCCCAAAGGCGCCGAAGAGGGCCGGCAGGATGGTGAGCGGCAGCAGGATCAGGGTGTAGATGAGCATCTGCACCTTGGTGTCCCGCTCGCCCCGCACCACCGGGAGCATCGGCACCCCGGCCCGGGCGTACTCGCCCTTCTTGAGGAGCGCCAGCGCCCAGAAGTGGGGCGGGGTCCAGTAGAAGATGATGGCGAACAGGTAGAACGCCGTGAGATCGAGCCGCCCCGCCATGGCGGCGTACCCCACGAGGGGCGGGAAGGCGCCCGCCGCGCCGCCGATGACGATGTTCTGTGGTGTGGACCGTTTGAGCCAGACGGTGTAAACCAGCACGTAGAAGAGGAGGCCGCCCAGGGCCAGCCAGGCGCTCAGGGGATTGGCGAAGCGCCAGAAGATGGCGAAGGCCAGCGTGCCGAGCCCGATCCCGAAGGCCAGCGCCGCCAGGGGCTGCACCCGGCCCGAGGGCACCGGGCGGAGCCGGGTCCGGGACATGAAATGGTCGATGTCCTGGTCGAACCACATGTTGATGGCGTTGGCGCCCCCCGCCATCAGGAACCCGCCCAGCAGCACCCAGCCGACGAGTGACAGCGGCGGCGCGCCGAGGCCGGTGATGAACATCGGGGCCACGGCCGTCACGAGCAGCAGGGAGATGACGCGGGGCTTGGTCAGCGCCAGGAGGTCACGCGGGAGCGAGGGCCGCCGTCCCGTGCGGGCGGTGGCCGGCAGGGCCTCGGGTGTTGCATCCTGCGGGACGGCCATGCCTGCTCCGGGTCGGTGGTGACGGGGGAAAAGAAACGGCCTCCGGCAGGTCCTTGTCAAGCGGACCCGGGGGCCGCAAACTCCACCGATGCAAACACCTGAGCGCGACGCCTGGGGCGAAAAGCTGCCCCGACGCCTCGGCTTGATGAGCGCCGTGGCTGTCCTGGTCGGTTCCACCATCGGGAGCGGGATTTTCCGGGTGCCGGCCGGGGTGGCCGCCCGGATCACCGAACCCGGCCCTTTCCTGCTGGCGTGGGCCATCGGCGGTGCGATCGCCCTCTGCGGCGCACTGACCTATGCCGAGCTGGCGGCGGCGCTCCCGCGCTCCGGCGGCGTCTTCGCCTACATCCTCGAGGCGTTCGGGCCGCTCCCAGCCTTCCTCTTCGGCTGGTCGGCGCTCGCAGTCATCCGCGCCTCCGCGCTCGGGGCCATTTCCACGATCTTCGCCGAGTACCTCGGCTATTTCGTGCCGCTCTCGGCGACCCAGGTCCAGTACGTGGCGGCCGGCGCGATCACGCTCGTCGGGCTCTTCAATTACTTCGGCGTCAACGTGGCCGCGGTCCTGGTCAACCTGACCACCGTGGTGAAGTACGGGGCGCTGATCGCCCTGGCGGGGCTGGCCTTCCTGATCGGCAAGGGGAGCGCCGCCAACTTCACCCCGGCCTGGGAGCACGGGGTCCAGCTGTCCGTCATGGGCACGGCGCTCATTTCGATCATGTGGACCTACGACGGCTGGGCCGACCTGGCCTACGTCGGCGGGGAAGTGCGGGACCCCGCGCGCAACCTTCCCCGAGCCCTGATGTTCGGGACGCTGGCCATCGTCGCCATCTACCTGACCGTCAACCTCGCCTACCTCTACCTCGTGCCCCTCCCGGAGATGGCCGGCTCCGCGCTCGTGGCGGCCACCGCGGCGGACCGCATTCCCCTGTTCGGCGGGATGGGCGGCGGGGGCGTCATCGCGGCGGTGGTGATGGTGTCCACCTTCAGCGCGCTCCTCGGCTCGATGATGACCGCGCCCCGGATCTTCTTCGCGATGGCCGACCGCGGCCTCTTCTTCAAGGTCATCGCGCGGGTGAGCCCCAGGCACAAGAGCCCCTCGGTGGCGATCCTCCTCACCACGACGCTCGGCGTGGTGTACGTCCTGCTCAACGACTTCCAGCAGCTGGCCGACAAGTTCATCCTGGGCATCTGGCCCTTCTATGCGCTGGCCGTTGGCGCGGTGTTCGTGCTCCGGAAGCGCCAGCCCGACCTGGTGCGGCCCTATCGCACCTGGGGGTACCCCGTGGTGCCATTCCTCTTCCTCGCGGCCTCGATCGGGATCATCCTCAATGCCCTCTGGACCGACCCGATCGACACCGGCATCACATTCGGGATTATTCTGGTCGGGGTTCCGGTCTATTACGCCTGGCGCGCCATGGCGCGGCCGACGAATCAAACTCCTTGACCCCGGGCGGGCGGTACGTATGTTTTCCCGCCAGTCCCCCCCCGGACTCGCGCCATTTTCACTTCAGTCGAGGTGTCCCTATGCAGTCATGGTTTCGTCGGGTAGCGACCGCCACCGCGGCCGGCGCGCTCTTCGCGCTCGGCGCTGCTAACCTCTTTGCGCAGGGTGTGACGACCGCGGCGGTGCAGGGCACCGTCCGACAGGAATCGGGGGCGCCGGTGGAGGGCGCCATCGTCACCATCACGAACCGCTCGACCGGCTCCCGCATCCAGGCCACGAGCCAGACCAACGGCAAGTTCTTCATTGAAAACGTGCCGGTGGGCGGCCCGTACACCATCGAGGCCCGGGCCATCGGGTTCGAGGCGACCAAGCGCGACAACGTGATGCTGTCCCTCGGCCAGCGCTACGTGTCCGACTTCTCGCTCAAGCAGCAGGTGGTCGAGCTGCAGGAGATCGCCGTCAGCGCCGAGACCGGCGACCCGATCATGAACACGGCCAAGACCGGCGTGGCGCAGTCCATCGGCAACACGGCCATCAGCCGCCTGCCGGTGGCCGGCGGCAACTTCACCAATCTGATCGCCACCACGCCCCAGGTGGCGACCGTGGCGGGCGGCGTGTCGGCCGGCGGGCAGAACAACCGCTTCAACAGCATCCAGATCGACGGCGGCGTCAACAACGACCTCTTCGGGCTGGGCGCCACCGGCGCCCCCGGCGGTCAGGCGGACGCCCGGGCGATCTCGTTCGCGGCGGTCAAGGAATTCCAGGTGCTCATCGCGCCCTACGACATCCGCCAGGGCAACTTCGCCGGCGGCCTCGTCAACGCGGTCACCCAGTCCGGCACCAACACCTTCCACGGGTCCATTTTCGGTCGCCTCCAGAACCAGGACCTGGTGGGCAAGGACATCAATCGGCAGCGCTCGGCCGACTTCAAGGTGCTCCAGTACGGCGGCACCCTGAGCGGCGCCATCATCAAGGACAAGCTCCAGTTCTTCGGTGCGGCCGACATCCAGGAGCGGGCCATCCCGTTCAACGGCATCACGCTGCAGGAATCGGGCGCCAACGTGGCCGACGCCCAGCGGATGATCGACCACCTGAACACCCTCGGCGCGAGCGCGTGGGGCGGCGCGGGCACGGCGGGGGGCTTCACCATCGAGAACCCGAACCCCACCTACTTCGGCAAGCTGACCTGGTCGCCGACGGCCAATCACAACGTGTCGCTGT
>DAOMFQ010000127.1:0-6863 GCA_035429905.1 Gemmatimonadales bacterium | reverse complement strand
GACCGACTCGACACGACCGCTTGACGTTCAACTGCCCGACCGCCGCCAGGCCATTCGACTCATGGCGGGGGGCATCGCCGCGCTCGCGGCCGGCGCCTGTACGCCAGCCACCATCATCCTCCAGAACTACCCCGAGCAATACCGGAACGGCACCGTTGCCACCCGCCGGGCGCTCCAGGCCTTCACCGCCACCGTCGTCCCGGGCCTCACCCCGGAAGAGGTTGTGGCGGTCACGGCCCTCCAGGCTCCCTTCTACCCGACTGCCAAGTACTGCGCATTCCTGGCCAGCGACCTCGATCGCCGGGCCGAGCGGCGGCATGAACGCCTGTTCAGTTCCCTCGACCTCCCCCAGCGGACCGACATCGTGCGGAAGGCCCTCGACGGCGACGCCACGACCCGAAAGCTCTACACCGGAGCCGTCTTCCTGACACAGGTCGCGGTGTACGGCGGAATCCGCGCCGACGGCGCCGGCTGTCGGCTGACCGGCTTTCCAGGTGGGTACCACCTGGCCGATCCCGCCCTGGTCTCGTATCCCGACACCAGCCGATTCGCCGCGAGAGCCCTGTCCCGCGACGGCAACCCGGCCTGAGGAGGGCCCGATGAAGATCCGTCAGACCGATGCACTCGTCATTGGTAGCGGCTTCGGCGCCGCGGCTCCGGCGCTCCGCCTCGCCGAAGCCGGGCTCACGGTCACGATGCTCGAGAAGGGCCCCAACGTCGGCCCGGGGCTCTACCGGCAGACGCAGGACCCGAAATACCTGACGAAATACCTGAAGGGACTCGGGAGCGAGCACCTCGACCTGGTGTACGCCGAGGCGCTGGGTGGCGGGTCGGGATTCTACGAGATGGTGTCGCTCCGCACTCCCACGGTGGCGTTCGCGCAGCGGGACAGCGACGGCAGGCTGCTCTGGCCCTCCGGCGTGACCCGTGAGACGCTGGACCCCTACTACGACCGCGCCGAGGCGATGCTGCGGGTGGAACAGATTCGGGCGGAGGACGTGCCCCGGACAGGCCAGGTGTTCGCCCTGATGATGGCGCGGCTCGGCTATTCCTGCGATCGGGCGCGCTACGCCGTGCGGAACTGCCTCGGCAGTGGATTCTGCGTCACGGGGTGCATCTACGGCGCCAAGCAGTCACTGCACGTCAATTACCTGCCCCAGGCCGCAGCGGCCGGTGCGGACATCGTCTGCGAAGCGGAGGCCCTGGGAATCCGGGAGCTGCCGGCAACACCGGCGCGCGGACACCAATCCGGTGGCCCGCTCGTGCCGCGCTACGCAGTCCGGTGCCGGATCGGCGGCGAACAGGGCCGGGTGGTGGAATATCGGGCGGGCATCGTGGTGCTGGGCGGCGGGACGGTCGGAAGCGCCCGTCTGCTCCTCGCGTCTCGCGCTGGCCTCCCCAACCTGAGCGATCAAGTCGGGCGCAACATCGCCTTCAACGGCAGCGTCAAGGCGGCCGGCATCCTGCCGGACGACCTCCCCGACGGCGACATGTACTCCGGCCGCTCGCATCCGGGGATGATCAGCTATGAATTTCTCGAGTCCCGGGGCATCACGATCTCGGCGGCCAAGCCGCTGCCGGTACCGATGATCGCCACCGCCAGGCTCCGGATGCCGGACCTCTCGGCGGCTACCGGCTGGTGGGGAACAGACAACGTCGAGCTGATGGGTCAGGTGCGCCACCGCCTGATGATCCTGTTCACCATGGGGCTGACCCCCCCGGTCGGGGAGCTCACGCTTGATTCGACCGGGGCCGCGCACCTCTCCGTGACCCGGCTTCCGGAGCTCACGCGCTACGAGAGGGAAACGGAAGCGCTGCTCCACTCCATCCTGGTGCGGAGCGGATGCCGGCCCGTGGCGGTGGACGCCGTGACGCGCACCGGCATGCCCCAGTCCGGCACTTCCTTCAGCACGGCACACCAGACCGGGTCGTGCCGCATGTCCGACTCCCCCCGCACCGGGGTGGTGGACGCACGGGGAGAGGTCCACGGCCACCCCGGGCTCTTCGTGTCGGACGGCGCGGCGATTCCCTCGTCCCTGGCCGTGAACACGAGCCTCACGATCCTGGCCAACGCCGAGCGCATCGCCGACGGCATCGTGGCCCGCTACCGAGTCCCAGCGCCGGGGCGTGAACTGTCCTGATACGACATTCGACGAACAGGGACGCTGCTCGGACTCCGCCCCTCCGGCTTCACCTACTTGAGCACGCGGGCCAGCGCATGCGCCATCTGGAACCTGCTTCCCGCCACGGAGAGGTGGTGGTCATCGGCATACAGGAGCGCACCCGCCGAATCGAAGACCACACACTGCTCCCCCGGGCAGAAGGCGTCGAGGCCGTTGATCACGGTTACACCTGACAAGGTGCGCACCATCGACAGGTACTCCGCTTGACGGGCGAGGACGGACGACCTGTCGACGCGGCAATCGCTGGCGTGCTCGCGGAGCGGCCTGACAATGCAGGCTTCGGGCGTGCGCATCAACTCGGGGTTCTCGGTGAGATAGATGACCTCCTTGCCCGCTGCGACGAGCGTATCGATTGTCCGCTGTGTGCCGGACCTGTACTCGGCGATCGACACCCCCGCGCCACCCATCACGTCGCGCTCCCCGGTAATCGGCTCTGTTCCGGTGACGTAGATCGGTCCCCGTGCGATAAACACCACCCGCCTGATCTCCGGATGGGTCAGCAGCACATGAATCAATTGATCGATTCTGTCCTGGCAGGCCCGCCGATCAACACCCGACTTCCCGAAGATGGGAACACCGAGCAGCGGAGGACAGCTGCTGTTGGCGAGGAGCACCGTATTGACACCCTCGGCCTTCAGATATTCCGCAATGCCGGGGTAGGCCACGTGTGCGTGGCTGTCACCGACGACGGCCACCGTCTCTTTGCCCCCGGCCTCCGTGAACCGGCAATACGGGAACAGCGGCGGCTCCCCACCGACAAACGCAAGGCATGCAGGGTCTGTCGCCGGGGTCCTGAGCAGTTCATTGGTGTTGTTGGCAAAGCCCTGCACCGCACTCCGGGAGGGAATCCCATCTCGACGATAGGTATCGTAGCCGACGTATCCCATCAACGACATCAGGCCCACGAGCGCGACCACCTTCCCCCGGGTGTGGTCTCCCCGGCGCATCGGGCGCTCGACCAGCCGGTACGTGAGCCATGCCAGCAGGATGGAGACGCCAATCGCCCCGGTGCGCAGGGCAGTGCCCGGATCCTCGCTCCGGACGATTCGTGCGAATGACAGCAGGGGCCAGTGCCACAAGTAGAGCGGAAAGCTGATCAGGCCAAACCACACCGCGGGCCTGGTGGACAGGAGCGTACGGTTCACCCACGCCTTCGGGCCCGCGAGGATGAGCAGCGTGGACCCCAGCACGGGTACCACCGCCCAGGCGCCCGGGAAGGTGACCCTCCTGTTGATTCGCCAGAAGCCGAAGGCGAGCAGGAGACTCCCCAGGAAGGACAGGGCATGGGAGAGTGTCATTTCATTGGTCACGCGCGCTGTTCGAGGTGGCAGCGAGGCAAGCCACGCGTCCGCCCTGGCCTTGAAGGCGGCGGCAGCCTCCTTGCGATAGAGCGCGCCCCACGCCAGCAGGCCGCCGCACAGCAGCTCCCAGAAGCGTGTCTGCGGCGAATAGAAGGCCGCGACGGCATCCCCCCGCACCCAGCTGACGTTGAGAAAGAAGGAGAGGCCCGCGACGAGGGCCGTCACGGTCAGAAGATTGAAGTTCCGTTTCCAGGCGAACCACACCAGCAGTGGCCACACGATGTAGAACTGCTCCTCGACGCCCAGGCTCCACAAATGGAGCAGGGGCTTGGTCTCTGCCGAGGTATCGAAGTACCCTGCCTCGCCCCAGAAGACGAGGTTCGACACGAAGCCCGCGCCGGCGCTGATGTGCTTGCCGAGTTGCCTGTACTCGTCCGCAAGCAATGCGCGCCAGCCGAACGCGTAGCAGGCGACCAGGACCAGGAGCAGCGCGGGGAAGATGCGCTTGATGCGGCGGGCGTAGAACTCGCTGAACCTGAAGGTGCCCCTCTCCAGGTTTTCGAAGATGATCGTGGAGATCAGGTACCCGGAGATGACGAAGAAGACATCAACCCCGACAAAGCCACCCTTGAGCCCCCCAGGGAAGGCATGGTAGGCCACCACGGCGAGCACGGCGATCGCCCGGAGACCGTCGATGTCGGGGCGGTATTTGGGATGCGAAAGGTGCGGCAATACCTACTCCCACTCGATCGTCGCCGGCGGCTTGCTGCTCACGTCGTACACCACCCGGTTGACCCCCTTCACCTCGTTGGCGATCCGGTTGGAAATGTGCCCCAGCACCTCCGGCGGGAAGGGGAACCAGTCCGCGGTCATGCCGTCGCGGCTGGTGACCGCCCGAAGCGCCACCGCCTGGTCGTAGGTGCGGAAGTCGCCCTGCACCCCGACCGACCGGATGGGCAGAAGCACCGCGAAGGCCTGCCAGATGTCGTCGTACAGCCCCGCCGCCCGGATCTCCTCGATGTAGATCGCATCCACCGCCCGCAACGTGTCCAGCTCCGGCTTCGTGACGGCGCCCAGGATGCGGATGGCGAGCCCCGGCCCCGGGAAGGGATGCCGGCCCACCATCTCCTCCGGGAGACCGAGTTCGCGCCCGACCTGGCGCACCTCGTCCTTGAAGAGTTCGCGCAGCGGTTCGATCAGCTTGAACGGGAGTCGTTCGGGGAGGCCACCCACGTTGTGGTGGGTCTTGATGGTGACCGACGGCCCTCCCGTCGCCGAGGTGGACTCGATCACGTCAGGATAGAGCGTCCCCTGCACCAGGAAGCCGACGTCCTTGCCCACCTTGCGCGCCTCGGCCTCAAACACGTCGATGAAGGTGTGGCCGATGCGTCGGCGCTTCTCCTCCGGGTCGCTCACCCCGTCCAGGTTCTTCAGGAACAGGTCGCTCGCGTCCACGACGCGAAGGTCGATTCCCAGGTGGCGGCGGAAGGTGGCCTCGACCTGGTCGCGCTCGTGGAGCCGGAGCAGCCCGTGGTCCACGAAGATGCAGGTGAGGCGGTCGCCGACGGCGCGGTGCACCAGCGCAGCCGCCACCGAGGAGTCCACCCCGCCGGACAGCCCGCAAATGACCCGGGCGTTGCCCGCCAGCTCGCGAATACGCGCAGTCTCGGTCTCGATGAAATGCCCGGCGGTCCAGTCGGGAACCGCGCCGCAGATGTCGAAGAGAAAGGCGCTGATGATCTCGCCGCCACGCGCGGTGTGGGCCACCTCGGGGTGGAACTGCACCGCATAGATCGGCTTGGAAGTGTGCTCGATGCCGGCCACAGGGCAATTGGGGCTCGAGGCGGTGAGCTTGTAGCCCGGGGGCGGGGTGTCGACGTGATCCCCGTGGCTCATCCAGACCGCCGTCTCCTCGCCCTTGGCGAAGCCCCGGAAGAGCCGGCCCCCGGTCACGGTCACCACGGCACGGCCGTATTCCCGGCGGTCCGCCTTCACCACCTTCCCGCCCACCAGGTGCGCGATCATCTGCATGCCGTAGCAGAGGCCGAGCACCGGCACGCCGAGGTCGAGGACGCCCTGCGGGGCGATGGGCGCACCCTCGTCGTAGACCGAATTGGGACCGCCGGAGAGGATGATCCCCTTCGGCCGCCACGCCTTGATCCACTCCAGGGAGCGGGTGCCCGGGTGGATCTCGCAGTAGACGTGGGCCTCGCGCACCCGCCGGGCGATGAGCTGGGTGAACTGCGAGCCGAAATCGAGGATCAGGATGCCGTCGTGGTGCTTCGGGGTGTCGGTCACGCGTGTGCCTCAGCCATTGTCGGAAAGGGTGGCGAAGGGATCGGCAATCTCGGTGGCGAAGAGGGAGTCCACCGCCTCCCGCGGCCGGACCACCGCGTGCCGTCCGCCGTCCACCATGACTTCCACCACCCGACCCCGGGTGTTGTAGTTGGAACTCATGGCGAACCCGTAGGCGCCGGCGCAGAGCACCGCCAGCCGCTCCCCGGGTTCCACGCGGGGAAGCGGCCGCTCCAGCGCCATGAAGTCGCCAGTCTCGCAGATCGGGCCGACCACGTCCACCGTGGCGAGGGGCCGGCCCGCCGGCACCAGCTCGACGATGGCGTGGTTGGCCTTGTACAGGCTGGGCCGGAGGAGGTCGTTCATCGCCGCATCCACGATCACGAACTCCCGCCCGCCGGAGTGCTTCCGGTACAACACCTCCGTGAGCAGGACGCCCGCGCTCCCCACCAGGAAGCGCCCCGGCTCCATGGCCACCGGCAGCCCGGCCTCCGCGGCGAGCGGGGCCACGACCCGTGCGAGCGCGGCGGGGTCGAGCCCCGGTCCGGCGTCGGGCTCGTAGCGGATGCCAAGTCCGCCGCCGATGTCGAGCGACTCGAGCGTGGACGTACCCGCCGCCCGGAGCTCTTTCACCAGCCCGACCAGCTTGCCGAGCGCTTCGGCGTACGGCGCCGGGTCGAGGAGCTGGCTCCCCAGGTGCATGGCGACGGCCGTGAGGCGAAGGTAGGGGTGCTGCCGGATGTACTCGGCCGCGGCGCCGACCTGGTCGTGCGGCACACCGAACTTGATGCCGCCGTGGCTGGTCGAGATATAGGGGTGGGTGTCGGTCGTCACGTCGGGATTGACGCGAATGCCCACATTGGTGACGCGATCGAGCCGGGCGGCCACGGCGCCGAGGTGCTTCAGTTCCTCCAGCGACTCCACATTGACCTGCCCGATGCCGGCGCCGACCGTCGCCTCGAGTTCCGCCGCGGTCTTCCCCACGCCGCTGAACACCAGGCTGCCCGGCGAGAAGCCCGCCGCGAGCGCTCGCCGCATCTCGCCGGCGGACACCAGGTCGGCGCCGGCGCCGAGGTCGTGCATG
>DAOMFQ010000126.1:0-6871 GCA_035429905.1 Gemmatimonadales bacterium | reverse complement strand
CAGTCCATCGCCTGCCCCTTGCAGCACTCCATCCCGGCCGAACAGCCCGCCGCGCCGCCCATCCCACCCATCCCGCCCATCATCTGTGAGTGCATCTGATGCATCATCGCCTGCATCGCCAGCCGGTCCTGCACCATGGCGTTGAGCACGGCAGCCATGGCCTCGGTCTTCTTGCTGCCCGTGGCCTTGTTCATGGTCTCGGTGAGCGAGGCGATCCGGGCGTTGGACGAGTCCATCTTGGCCATCATGGCGGCGCACCCACCGCCGGCCATGCCGGTGCCCGGCCCCATGGCGTGGGCGTGTCCGGCCATCGGTGCAGGAGGCGCGGCCGGGGCGGCAGCGTCCTGCGCCACGGCTGGTGACGCGATGAGGAGGGCGGCGAGGGTAAGGCGGGTCAGGCGACGCATGAGTGACTCCAGGGTGTGGAAGCGCGATCAGAGAGGAACCGTCAGCACGGCGCACAGCGCCGAATGCAGCAGTCCGCGGGCGACGCTCCCCCCCTCCACGATACCGGGGGGACCGCCACGATGGTAGCCGAACGCCAGGAGGCGGGCCCCCGTGTCGGAGGCCTCCGCCAGCAGTTCGGTCAGGACGTTGCCCCGCCGGACTCGAAGATCGGCCGGCAGTTGGCCACGGCCCAGCGTTCGGTTGAGCCGGAGCGTCCGTGACGCCGGCAACGCCGCCGCCAGTTCCTCGGGCTCGTTGAGCCAGACCGGCTCCACGGTGACCGCACGAACCTGGACACCCGCGTCCCGCGCAAAGTCCGCCGCCGTCTGGAAGACCGTGAGGCTGCGTTCGGTGGCGTCGAGGCAGACGAGCATCGGACCCAGTTCGTCGGAATCCGGCCCCACGAAGAGGCACGGCACCTGGCTTCGCCGCGCCACGGCATCGGCGGTGTCGCCCAGGAACATCCGCTGGCGATGGGTCCGCTTCTTCTGCCCGAGCACCAGGAGGTCTCCCGAGTGCTCCTCGGCGTACCGCGGAATCTCGATGCCGGGCACACCGGAAAGGACCGTGAACGCAGCGGTGGCCCTGGGCGCGATCCGGCTCAGCTCGCCGCCGAAACTTCGGGAGAGGTCGCTGAGCAGCGACTGCTGCTCCGACTCGCTCCCTCCGGCCTGCATCGCCGGCCGGACGGTGAGTACCGTCAGGCGCGCGCCCGCCTGCTCGGCCAGGCGCGCAGCGACCAGCACGGCGTGATGACCAGCCGCGGATTGGTCCGTGGCGGCGACCACATGCCGAAGCTCCATGAGATGTGCCCCGGGATGGATGACGCTCCATATCTCGTCAGAAACCCCTGAAGCAATTGTGAAGGCATCGAGAAGAAACCCAGCACTCGCCGCCCTCGCCAAAGGCGAATACTTTCCTCGGATGCCCCCTCCCCCTGCCAGGAAGGCCGCGTCCCCCGAACGGCTGGAGTCGCTGGTCTCCGCTGGCCTCCTGCTCACCTCCGAGTTGTCGCTCGAGGGTGTCCTCCAGCGCGTGGCCGAGCTGGCCTGCCAGATCATCGGGTCGCGCTACGCCGCCATCGGGGTGCTGTCGGACGACCACCTCAAGCTCGACGCCTTCGTGACCACCGGGATCGACCAGGAAACCCGGACCCGGATCGGGACGCCGCCGGAGGGCCGCGGCGTGCTCGGGCTCGTGATGCGCGAACGGCGGATCATCCGGCTCGCCGACCTCCACGCCCATCCCGAATCGGTCGGCTTCCCCTCCGGCCATCCACCGATGAAATCGTTCCTCGGCGTGCCCATCGAGCGGCGCCGCGGGGTGTTCGGCATCCTGTACCTGACCGAGAAGGTGGACGGCCCCGAGTTCACGGCCGACGACGAGCACATCGCGATGCTGCTGGCGGCGCAGGCTGGGGCCGCCGTGGAAAACGCGCGCCTCCACGAAGAGAGCGCCCGCCTGCTCGAGGAAGTGCAGCAACTGCAGCGCTCCCGCGAGCGCTTCTTCGCGATGGTGAACCACGAGCTCCGGAATGCGCTGGCCGGGGTGTTCGGCTGGGCGGAGATGCTGGTCCGCAAGAAGGACCCGGCCACCGTGCCCAAGGCGGCCTTCGAGGTGCTCGACTCCGCGGACCAGGCCATCGCGCTCGTCAACGACCTGCTCGACTTGAGCCGCCTGGACGAAGACCGCCTGAAGCCAGTCATCAAGGAGGTCGAGCCGGTGGTCATGGTGCAGCGGGCCATCGGGAGGGTGACGCCCCTGACCGAGGCCAACCGGATCGCGCTGGAGTTCGACCAGAACGTCCGCGTCGGCACCATCCACACCGATGCGCACCGGGTCGAGCAGATCCTCATCAACCTGCTCGTCAATGCGATCCGCCACGCCCCGCCGGCCAGCCGGGTCACGGTGGCGCTGCTCGGCATCCACGGCCGCGTCCGCATCGAGGTGCTGGACGAGGGCCCGGGGGTCCCGGAGGAGGATCTCGACCGCATCTTCGACATCTATCAGACCAAGGGAAACGAGGCGGGCGTCGGGCTCGGCCTGCCGCTCTCGCGGCGCCTTGCCCGCCTCCTTGGGGGAGACCTGCGCGCCGAGGTCCGGGCGGGAACGGGCGGGTGCTTCATCCTGGAACTGCCAGGTGGCGGAAACCTGAAGAATCCTTCATAATAGCTTCCCCGATCGTTCACCTCCTCCTCATAGTTTGAGTCCCATGAAAGTTCTCGTCGTGGAGGACGACCGGAAGGTCGCCGGATTCATCGAACAGGGCCTGAAGGAAGAGGGCTGGACCGTGGACGTCGCCCCGGACGGGGAAGAAGCCACGATGCTGGCCCACGTCTATCAGTACGACGTCATCCTGCTCGATGTGGTATTGCCCAAGAAGAACGGCTTCCAGGTGGCGGCGGAGCTGCGCCGGGAAGGCCGCAACACCCCCATCCTCATGCTCACCTCGCGTGACGCGGTGGAAGACGTGGTCCGCGGGCTCGACGCCGGAGCCGACGACTACCTCGCGAAGCCCTTCCGCTTCGAGGAGCTCCTGGCCCGCATGCGCGCGCTGGTCCGCCGCGGCGGCGCGGAGCGCCTCGAGACCCTGCGCTACGGCCCGCTCTCGATGGATCGGCTACGGCACGAGGTGCACCTGGACGACCACCCCCTCGACCTGACGCCGAAGGAGTTCCAGCTGCTCGAGTTCTTCCTGCTGCATCCGGAAGAGGTGGTCCGCCGCACCACGCTGCTCGAGAAGGTGTGGGACATGCACTTCGACCCGGAGAGCAACGTGGTGGACGTGCACGTGGGCAATCTCCGCCGCAAGCTGGCGAATTCGACGGGCGGAAACCTGATCTCCACGGTGCGGGGCGTCGGGTTCTGCCTCCGCGCACCGAGCCCGGCCGAGTCCCGCTCCGCGTGAACCGGCGCATCCCGCCGGCGCTGTTGCCGGGGGCGGCCCTCCTCTTCATTCTCGCGGGCCTGTTCACACGGCTCCAACCCGACCTGGCGGGCTGGAGCCGTTCCATATGGATGGCGGGGCTCGTCGTGACGGGCCTGCCGGTGGCGGTACGGACCCTCGCCGGGCTGCTCCGCGGGCGGGCCGCCGCCGACGTGGTGGCCATGCTGGCCATCGTGTCCGCCGTGCCGTTGGGCGAACCGCTCGCCGGGCTCGTCGTGGTCCTGATGCAGACCGGCGGCGAGGCGCTCGAGCGCTTCGCCGAAGGCCGCGCGAGCGCCGCGGTTCGCGCGCTCGAGGAGGCGGCGCCCCACGAGGCGCATCGTCTCGACGCCGCAGGCGGTGTCGTCGACATCGCCGCGGACGCGGTGGCGGTGGGCGATCTGCTGCTGGTGCGGCCCGGCGAGATGATCCCCTGCGACGGGGTCGTCACCGAGGGCGCCTCGCACGTGGATGTCTCTCGCCTGACGGGTGAGCCGGTGCCGCTGAGCGCCGGCCCGGGCACCAGCCTCCCCAGCGGCGCCGTCAACGGGGAGAGCCCGCTCACCCTCCGCGCCTCGGCGCTGGCCTCGCAGAGCCTCTACGCGCGAATCGTGGAGCTGGTCCGCTCCGCCCAGGCCAGCAAGGCTCCACTGCAGCGGTTGGCCGACCGCTATGCGGTCTGGTTCACCCCGCTCACGCTCGCCGTCTGCGCCGTGGCCTTCGTGGCTTCGCACGACGCGCGGCGGGTCCTCGCGGTCCTCGTGGTGGCCACTCCCTGTCCGCTCATCCTGGCGGCGCCGGTGGCCATCATCGGCGGGCTCAACCGCGCCGCGCGGCGCCAGGTGGTCATCCGGAACGGCGGCGCCCTCGAGCAGCTGGGCGGCGTCACGACGGCGATGTTTGACAAGACGGGTACCCTCACCGTCGGGCGCCCCGCCCTCTCGCGCGTGGTGGCGGTGGCCCCGTTCTCGGAGCAGGTTGTGCTCTCCCTCGCGGGGGCGGTCGAGCACGGCTCGGGGCACCTGCTGGCGCGGTCGGTGGTCGAGGGAGCGCGGGCCCGCGGCGTGGGCCTGCCGGCCGCCACCGACATCCGCGAGGCCCCCGGACAGGGGGTGCAGGGTACGGCGGAAGGCCGGCACATCGTGGTCGGTGCACGAGAATACGTGCGGCGGCTGGCGCCGGGCTCGGTGGAGTCGCTGGACGCCGCCGACGGGTATCGCGCGGCGCTCCGCGCCTACGTGGCGATTGACGGCGGGGCGGCCGGTTTCCTCGAGTTCGCCGACGCCATGCGCCCCGAGGCCGCGGCCCTCCTCCGGCAGCTCAGGGCGCTCGGCATCGGCCGGATGGCGCTGCTCTCCGGCGACCGCCCCGAAAACGTCCAGGCGCTCGGCGCGGCACTGGGGTTCACCGAAGTGCACGCCGACCTGCTGCCCCCCGGCAAGGTGGCCCTCATCCAGGCGGCCATGGACGCCGGCGAGCGGGTCGTCATGATCGGCGACGGCACCAACGACGCCCCGGCGCTCAGCACCGCGACGGTCGGCATCGCGCTCGCCTCCCACGGCGGCGGCATCACCGCCGAGGCGGCCGACATCGTGATCCTGGCCGACGATCTCGGGCGCGTGGCCGAGGCGGTGGAGACAAGCCGCTGGACGATGCGCATCGCCCGGCAGAGCATCTGGGCGGGTCTCGGCATGAGCGGCGTGGCCATGCTCGTGGCCGCGGCGGGGTACATCCCGCCGATCGCCGGGGCCGTCCTGCAGGAAGTGATCGACGTGACCGTCATTCTCAACGCGCTCCGGGCCGCCCGACCGGCCCCGGCGCCCGCACCCCAGGCACCGGCCTGACACCCTCACACGCAGCACCGGGAGCAGCCATGAATCCACAGCTGGAGTCGTTCCGATACGACGACGCCATCGTGCGGAAGTTCCTCTGGGCCACCTTTCTCTGGGGCCTGATCGGCATGACGGTCGGCCTGCTCATCGCCCTGCAGCTGGCGGTGCCGGCCCTCAACTTCGACATCCCGTGGCTGAGCTTCGGCCGCCTCCGCCCGCTGCACACCAACGCGGTGATCTTCGCGTTCGCGGGCAATGCCTTCTTCACCGGCGCCTACTACTCGTCGCAGCGCCTCCTCAAGACCCGGATGTTCAGCGACGCCCTGAGCGCCATCCACTTCTGGGGCTGGCAGCTGATCATCGTCCTCGCGGCGCTGACGCTGCCCCTCGGCTTCACCCAGGCCAAGGAATACGCCGAGCTCGAGTGGCCGATCGACATCCTGATCGCGGTGGTGTGGGTGGTGTTCGCCATCAACTTCTTCGGCACCATCGCCCGGCGGCGCGAGCGGCACCTCTACGTGGCGCTCTGGTTCTACATCGCCAGCATCGTGACCGTGGCCATCCTGCACATCTTCAACAACCTCTCCGTGCCGGCCGGCCCCCTGAAGAGCTACTCGATCTACGCCGGGGTGCAGGACGCCTTCATGCAGTGGTGGTACGGCCACAACGCGGTGGCGTTCTTCCTCACTACGCCGTTCCTCGGGCTGATGTACTACTTCATGCCCAAGGCCGCCGAGCGGCCGATCTTCAGCTACCGGCTGTCGATCCTGCACTTCTGGACGCTCGTCTTCCTCTACATCTGGGCCGGGCCCCACCACCTGCACTACACCGCGCTCCCCGAGTGGGCCTCCACCCTGGGCATGGTGTTCTCCGTCATGCTCTGGATGCCCTCGTGGGGCGGCATGATCAATGGCCTCCTCACGCTGCGCGGCGCCTGGCGCAAGGTTGTCGAGGACCCGGTGCTCAAGTTCTTCGTCGTGGCCATCACGGCGTACGGCATGTCCACCTTCGAGGGCCCGATGCTGTCGGTCCGCAGCGTCAACGCGCTGGCCCACTACACCGACTGGATCATCGCCCACGTGCACACCGGCGCCCTCGGGTGGAACGGGCTCCTGACGTTCGGCATGATCTACTGGCTGGCGCCCCGGCTCTTCCAGACCCGGCTTCACAGCCAGAAGATGGCCGAGGTGCACTTCTGGCTGGCCACGTTCGGCATCATCCTCTACGCCACGGCCATCTACAGCGCCGGCCTGACCCAGGGCCTCATGTGGCGGGCCTACGATGTGACCGGCCGGCTCGAGTACCCCGCCTTCATCGAGACCGTGGCGCGGCTCATGCCGATGTACTGGGTGCGCGCACTGGGCGGGTCGCTCTACCTGACCGGCATGGCGCTCTTCGGGTACAACCTCCTCCGCACCTGGCAGTCGCGGCCGGCCACCTACGAGGAACCGGTCATCCAGGCCGCCCCGTTGTCCAAGGGCTACCACGAGCCCGCCTCGCCCAGGCCGGCCGGCCTGCTCGCCCGGTTCGCCCAGGCGGCATGGCACCGCACCTGGGAGGCGATGCCGGTCACCTTCACCGTGATGACCGCGCTGGCGGTGATCGTCGCCTCGCTCTTCGAGATCATCCCGACCTTCCTCATCAAGTCGAACGTGCCGACCATCGC
>DAOMFQ010000125.1:4429-6933 GCA_035429905.1 Gemmatimonadales bacterium | reverse complement strand
GTGGACAGGTCGTCGCTCACGTAGCCGTACTGCCCGGTGAGCACCACCTGCGGGAGCCGGCCGCCCCAGGCGACGCCGATGCGTGCCGTGGCGGCATGCAGGTCCTCTTCCGCGGCGCGCACGTCGGGCCGGCGGGAGAGGAGGTCGGAAGGGAGCCCCTGCGGCACGTCGAAATTGGCCACCTGCTCGGCGAGCGGCTGGCCACGCGGCAACTGGCGCGGGGGGAGGCCGACGAGCACGCTGAGGGCGTTTTCCTCCTCCGAGCGCAGCCGCGCCAGGATGGCCAGCTGGGACTGTGTCTCCTCGACCTGCGCCTGGAACTGCAGCACATCCAGCTTCGACACCTGTCCCTCGCGGAACCGCGCTCGGGACAGCGCAGCGGTGGCCTGCCGCGCGGCCAGGGTGCGTACCGCGACGGCGAGCTGCTGGTCGAGCTTGAGGAGCCCGAAGTAGCCGGTGGCGACCGCCGCGGCGAGGCTCAACTCGGCGCCGCGCAACTCCTCGGTGCGCGCGAAGTACGACGCCTGGCCCGCCTCGCTGGTGCGGCGGACCCGGCCCCAGAGGTCGAGCTCCCAGGTGGCCTCGGCGTTGGCCTCGAAGAAGTCGCTGGACACGCCCGGCACCCCGATGACCTTCGACTTCCCGGTGCCGCCCGCCCCGAAGAGGTTGACCTGCGGGAAGAACTCGCTCCGCGCGATGGCGTACCGCGCCTGGAACTCGCGGGTGACGGCGATGGTGGCGAGCAGGTCCTGGTTGTGGGCGCGCGCCGTGTCCATCAGGGCCAGGAGCACGCTGTCGCCGAGGGTCTCGTTCCATGTTTGCGCAATCGTGTCGGCCGGGGTGACGGCCGGCGGCACCAGCGGCCCGATGGCGGCGGCGGTGTCATCGACCACCTGCACCGTGTCGCCGCGATAGGCGGTCGGGACGGGCGTGGGCGGCCGCTCGTAGCCCGGGCCGACGGCGCAGGCGCCGAGTGTGAGCGCCGCCACGAGTGGAAGCAGGGTCTGCCGCATCAGGCCTCCCCCGCCGCCGCCGGCTTCTTCTCGCCGGCGCCGGCGATCAGGAAGAAGAAGAGCGGGATGAACAGGACGCCGATGGCCGTGGCGATGAGCATGCCGGCAAAGACGCCGGTGGCCAGGGAGTGCCGGCTCTGGGCGCCGGCGCCGCTCGCGATGAGCATCGGCACCACGCCGAGAATGAAGGCGAAGGAGGTCATGAGGATGGGCCGGAACCGGTCCTTGGCCGCCTCGAGCGCCGCGTCGCGGACCGAGGCGCCGCCGGCCCGGAGGCCGTTCGCGAATTCCACGATGAGGATCGCGTTCTTGGCGGCGAGGCCGATAACGGTGACGAGCCCGATCTGGAAGTAGAGGTCGTTGGGCACCCCGCGGAGCAGGATGCCGATGAGCGCGCCGATGACGCCGAAGGGGACGCCGAGGATGACGCCGAAGGGAATGGACCAGCTCTCGTACTGCGCGGCCAGCACCAGGAAGACGAGCACGATGCCGAGAATGAAGACGGTGTTGCCCTGGCCCTGGGCCAGCTTCTCCTGGTAGGACTGTCCGCTGTAGGCGTAGGCCACGCCGCGGTCGGCGAAGGGCTGCGCGGCCTGCTCCACCGCACGCATCATCTGGCCGCTGCTCTTGCCCGCGCCCGGCTCCGCCGTGATCAGGGCCGACGTGAAGCCGTTGAACCGGCTCACGACCGAGGGGCCCCCGATGAACTCCGTCGTGGTGAGCGACGAGACCGGCACCATCGCGCCCCCCGGCGCCGCCACGTACAGCCTGCCGATGTCGCCGGGGCTGACCCGGAACTGGGGCTGCGCCTCGGCCTGCACCCGGTACGTGCGCCCGAAGAGGTTGAAGTCGTTGATGTACATCGCCGAGAGCATCGTCTGCAGGGTCTGGAAGACGTCCGTCAGCGACACGCCGAGGCTCTTCACCTTTTCGCGGTCCACCGTGATGTACACCTGCGGCGTGTTGATGCTGATGAGCGCCCGGGGCCGCGACACGTCCGGCGACTGGCTCGCGGCGGCGACGTACTCCTGCACCACGCCCGCGAACTCCTTGACGCTGCCGCCGGAGCGGTCCAGGAGGTTCATCTCCAGGCCGGCCGTGGTGCCCATGCCTGAGATTTCCGGCAGGTTGAAGGCGAAGGCGGTGGCCTCGGGCACCTGGGAGAGGTCGCGATTGACCGCGCCGATGATTGCGCCGATGCTGGTCTCCTTCTCCGTCCGCTCTTCCCACGGCTCGAGCATCACGAACATCGTCGCGATGTTCGTCTGGTTGGCGTTCATGATGAAGTCGAAGCCGACCAGCGAAATGACGTTCTTGACGCCGGGCTTGCCCGCCACGATCCGCTCGACCTTGGCCACGACCGAGTCGGCCCGCTGGCGCGAGGCGCCCGACGGGAGGCTCACGGCCAGCGCGAAATACCCCTTGTCCTCCGTCGGCACGAACCCGCCGGGGATCGTCTTGAAGAGGAAGACGATCAGCACCAGGATGACC
>DAOMFQ010000125.1:0-4329 GCA_035429905.1 Gemmatimonadales bacterium | reverse complement strand
GTGGCCATGATCCGCTCGACGTTCTCGATGACGATGATCGCGTCGTCCACCACGATGCCGATGGCCAGCACCAGCCCGAACAGGGTCAGGATGTTGATCGAGAAGCCGAGCATCGCCATACCGGCAAAGGTGCCGACGATGGACACCGGCACGGCCAGGAGCGGGATCAGCGTGGTGCGCCAGCTCTGCAGGAAGATGAACACGACCAGCGTGACCAGCAGCATCGCCTCGCCGAGGGTGTGGATCACCTCTTCGATGGAGGCGGTGATGAATGGCGTCGTGTCGTAGGACACGGAATAGGCCACGCCCGGCGGGAAGTTCGCGCCCAGCTCGTCCATCCGGGCGAGGATCTTGTCCTTGACCTCGAGGGCGTTGGCGCCGGCGCGGAGGTACACGAGCAGCAGCGCGTTCGGCTGGCCGTTGAGGCGCCCCTGCAGGTCGTAGTTCCGGGCGCCGAGCTTCACGGTGGCCACATCGGACAACCGGAGCACCGCGCCGTCCCGGCCAGTGCGGAGGATGATGTCGCCGAACTCCTCGGCCGTCTTGAGCCGGCCCTTCGTGGTGACCGTGAGCGTCAGGTCGGTGCCCGGCGGCGACGGCTCGCGGCCGACACGCCCGCCCGGGTTGGTGGTGTTCTGCTCGCGCACCGCCGCCTGGATGTCGGCGACCGTCAGGCCGAGCTGCGCCATCCGGTCGGGATCGAGCTGCAGGAGCATCGAGAACTCGAGCTGCCCGAAGGTGTAGGCATCGCCCACGCCCTTGATGCGCTTGACCTCGTCCTCGAGGTTGATCTTCGAGTAGTTGCTCAGGTACTCGGCGTCATAGCGCGGATCGGTCGAGGTCAGCGCGATCATCAGCAGGATGTCGGGCTGGGACTTCTTGACCGTGATGCCCTGCCGGCGGACCTCCTCGGGGAGCTGCGGCTCGGCCAGCTTGACCTGGTTCTGCACGTCCACCGCGGCCAGGTCCTGGTCGCGGCTGATGTCGAAGTAGATCGACAGGTTCATCGTCCCGTCGCTGCCGTTCGACGACTTGAAGTACAGCAGCCCGTCCATACTCGACAGTTGCTGCTCGATCGGCGCCGCCACCGCCTCGGCCACGTCTTCCGCCGTGGCGCCGGGGTAGACGGCCGTGACCTGGACGCTCGGGGGCGTGATGCGCGGGTAGAGCGTGATCGGCAGCGACACGATGGAGGCGGTGCCGAGGAGCAGGATGACGATGGAAATGACGGACGAGAAGATCGGCCGCCGAATGAAGAAATTCTTGGCGACGTAGGGTTCGCCGCCCGGCGCCGGGGGGTGGTGGTCGGTCATGGAGTCGTGTCGGCCGCGGTCGAGTCGGCGAGCGGGGCGATCCGCACCGGCTGCCCCGCGATGACCCGCTGGGTGCCGTCCACGATGACCCGTTCACCGGCGTTGAGTCCGCTCTCGATGACCCAGCCGTTGCCCTCCCAGGTCGAGGCGGTCACCGTCCGGGCCCGGGCGGTGTCCCCCTCGGTCACGACGTAGACGAACGCGCCGGCGAGCCCCTGGAGCACGGCCCGCTGGGGCACCAGGATGGCCCCCTTCCGCGTCACCCCCAGGATCCGCACCCGGACGAACTGCCCCGGGAGGAGGATGTGCTGCGGGTTCCGGAACTCGGCACGGAACTGCTGCGTGCCGGTGCGGGCGTTGAGGGACAAGTCGGCGAAATCGAGCGTGCCCTTCGAGGGCAGCAGGGTGCCGTCCGAAAGCCGCACTTCCACCTGGAGCCGGCCCTTGGGGAACACCAGCTTCCCCTCGGCCTGCTCTCGCCGGAAGCGCAGCAGCTCGAGGTCGGAGGGGCTGAAGTACACGTAGATCGGGTCGATCTGCTGGAGGTCGGTGAGGATGTCCGCCGGGCCCGTCACCCGGGCGCCGAGCGGCAGTTCGGCCCGGCCGACTCGGCCCGGGATCTCGGCGCGGATGTTGGTGTCGTTGAAGTCTTTCTGGGCGCGGTCCGCGTTGGCCTGGGCCTCGGCGTACGCCGCCTGCGCCTGCTGCAATTCCGTGGTGGCGTCGTCCACGTCTTTCTGCGACACGGCACCTTCGGCGAGGAGCGGCGTGAGGCGGTTCAGCGTGCGCTGCGCGTTGTCGAGCCGCGCCCGGGCGTTGTCGGCGGCCGCCTTCGCGCTCCGGTACGTCGCCTCGTAGATCGTCGGGTCGAGCCGAAAGAGGAGCGTGCCCGCCTCGACGTCGCTGCCCTCCCGATACGGCCGCTCGATGATGACCCCGTTGAGCTGCGAGCGGACCTCGATGAACTTCGAGGCCGCGCCCTGGCCGACCAGCTCGATGCTGGCTGGGATGTCGGTGGCCGTCGTCGTGACGACCGTGACGTTCGGGGGCGGAAGCTGGGCGGCGTCGGAGCCGCCGCAGGCGGCAACGCCAAGGACCAGGCCGGTGGCCGCGAGATGCCGTGCGAAGGGGATCGGGATGGGCACGCGGAGATCCTCGTGGGGTGGGATCCGCCACCGCGCCTTGCGGTTACGTTTCGTCAGCGGGACGGGCGGACCAGCGACTGCGGGAAAGTGCCCCTCCAAACCACTGCCGTCAAGCGGGAGAATATGAAGGAATCCACCGGGTGACTGCGTCCCTCCTGGCACTCGTGGCCCTGCTCTGGAACCAACCGCCGGGATGGTCGGCCGTCGGTCCCGGCGTTTCATGCCGGGACACCGGCCGGACCCGGGTCTACGGGACCTTTCTCGCCTACGGGGGCTGGGGCGTCAAGGAGTCGTGGGCACGTGCCTGGGTGGATGAGGTCTACCGGACGGCGCTCACCAGGCGCGGCATTCGCTACCTCTGTGCCGTCCGCGGACCTGCGGAGGTGGACTACGCCGGCCGGGAAATCGGAAACGCGGCGCTCGCGAGGCGCTTCCTGGCGCAACGGCGCGGGCTGGTCATCGTGGCGGCGCACTCCAGCGGCAGCTTCGTGGCGCACGAGTTGTTCGCCGAGCTGGAGGCGATGGGGCCGCGGGGGGTGGCCATGCTTGGCCGCATCGTCTATTACGACCTGGACGGCGGCGAGGCGGGGCTGACACCGGACATCGTGGATCACCTGCGGCGGGCCTACTTCGTCTATGCCGACGACAGCACCACCGGCACCCGTTCCGCCAACGCCGGCACGATGATCGCGCTCGGCACGCAGTACGCCGCGGCCGGCGGAGTGCTGGAGGTCAATGCGGCGCGCTCCGGGTGCCGGGCAGGCGCCAAGTGGTGCCTGCACGACGCCCTGGTCACCGAGCGCCCGCACAATCCCGAAACGTTCGATCTGGAGAAGGATTACCAGGGCTTCCTGCCTGACCGCCCCGCCGCGGTGGCCTATCTCGCCGCACCATGGGATCCACCCGCCCGGACCGCCCCCGACACCACTGCTCCCTGATGCCTGGCGGTGGCCGCCGCTACTGCGGCGGGGCGGCGCCTCGCTCCAGCTGCTCGAGAAATCTCTGGATGTCCTGGTTGCCGGGATCCAGCGCGGCGAGCCTCCGTGCCGCCGGGAGTGCCACGTTCCGCTGGCCCGCCGCTGCCGCGATCGACGCCAACCCGTACAACAGTTCCCGGTCATCGGGCGCCGCGGCCAGGGCCTTCTGGAGCGTGGCCACCGCCGGGCCGGCCTGGCCGGCGTCGTAGAGCGCCACGCCGTACACATACGCGTAGTGCGCGTTCCCCGAGGCCGCCGCCTTGAGCAGCGGCAACGCGTCGGCCTTCTTGCCCTGGCGGACGAGGGCGAGGCCGAGCTGATACTGCAGGTCGAGGTTGCCGGGCACCCGGTCGAGCCCCATGCGCAGCACGGAGTCGGCCTGCACCTCGCGTCCCGCCGTCCGGTAGAGCTCGGCGAGCTGCATGTAGGCCGCCACGAACTGCGGCTGCAGCCGGATGGCGTGGAGATACTCTTCCTCCGCCGCCCGCGGCTGGCCGAGCCGCCGGTCGAGGTTGCCGAGGTTGACCCACGACTCCGGCCGGTCGCCGTTGAAGGCCTGCGAGGCGCGGTACTCGGCCAGCACCCTCGCGAGGGCTCCGCGCTGCGCCTCGGTCCACCCCGAATCGGGGAGCCCGGCGAGCGCCGGGAGCGCCGCCAGGCGCACCGTGCGTACCGAGTCGGCCAGGAGCGGCAGCCCCATCGGCCCCTGCATCGTGGGGTCGAGCAGCTCGAGCTGCTCGGCCGCGGAGCGCCGGATCAGGGGATCGCGGTCGGCCAGCGCCGTCTGGATGGCGCTGACGGAGTACTGCGCCGGGTTCTGCGGGATGAGGGTGATCGCGGTGGCCCGGGTGATGCCGGGCCGCGCGGTATCGCGCGACAGGGCCACGAGCGCCT
>DAOMFQ010000124.1:0-6939 GCA_035429905.1 Gemmatimonadales bacterium | reverse complement strand
AGGTGGCGGACCGGGTGGCCGCAGCACCCCCGGCCGCCGCAGAGCGGGAGGCGCCCGACGTCCGCGCCAACGAGGCCGCACCGAACGACAATCGCCTCGCCGACGAAGCGGTCACGGCATGGCGTGTGGCATCGATGGAAGAGGCGGTGCGAGTGCTGGGCGGGCAGATCCGGCTGATCGACGGCCTCACGCCCAACCGGATCGAGATCGGGCCCGGCACGGCGGTGGCCGGGGCGGACCCGGGTGTACAGGTGGTGCGGGTCGTCTACGGGGGTGGTGCGGTCATGCTCGACGAGCAGCGGCCAGCATCGGTGCCCGGCGCCCGGAAGGAAGCGGTGGCCTCCGGGGCCTCCGGGGTCCTTGCCCAGCGCGCCGCGCCGGCCTGGGAGCAGCGCGGCGACATCCGCTTCGTCGTGACGGGGAGCGTGTCGGTGGATTCCCTGCGTGCGCTGGGCACCCGGGTGCGCTAGGGCTGCCGCAGCGCCTCGACGTTGATCCGGATCTCGACGTCGTCCCCCAGCATCGAGCCCCCACCCTCCAGGATCCGGTTCCAGGCCACGCCATAATCCAGCCGGTTAAGCGTGGTGGACACCTCGAAGCCAGCCCGCGGGCGTTCGCCGGGCATGACGCCGAGCACCGCACCCTTGAGCACGACCGACTTCGTGACGCCGCGCATCGTCAGGTCGCCGGTGATCGTGAGCGAGTCGCCCTGCTGGGCGACGGACCTGCTGACGAAGGTGATGGTCGGAAAGCTGTCTGCATTGAAGAAGCGAGCCGAGCGGAGGTCGGCGTCGCGCCGCTCCTGGCGCGTGTCCACGCTGGCCACATTGATGGTGGCGGACACCGCACCGCCGGCCCAGTGCGCGGGATCCGCCTGGATGCTGCCCGACCAGTCGGTGAAGGTACCGCTCACGCGGCTCATGAAATGGCGGATCCGGAAGGTGATCTCGGAATGCGCCACGTCGATGCTCCAGGTGGGGAGCGCCGCCGGCGCCGCGGGCGCCTGCGCGTGGAGGGCGAGGGGGGCCGCGGCGAGGAGGGAGAGCATCGCGGCGAGGCGGACGATCCGGATCATGCACGCTCCGAACGGGGGTGTGGGTGGCCTGGACACTACGGGCGGCGTCGGTTGCCGGTTCCCGGCAGGTGCCGGAGGGCACCTCGCGCTGCCCCGCGGGGGCGTATATTACGCTGTCGGTTTGGTTCCCGCACGCCGTTCCCCGCTCGACCCGTGAGTGACGTATGACCTCGACCACGACCCCGACCGCCCGCCCGATTGCCCCGCCCGCCGAAGGGGAAGCCATCACCATGGACGGCGGGCGGCTCAAGGTTCCCTCCCGCCCGATCATCCCGTTCATCGAGGGCGACGGCACCGGCCCCGACATCTGGCGGGCGTCCCGGCTGGTGCTCGACAGCGCCGTCCGCGCCGCCTACCAGAAGGAGCGCCAGATCGCCTGGATGGAGGTACTGGCCGGCGAGAAGGCCAAGAACCAGGTCAACGACTGGCTGCCCGAGGACACGCTCAGGACCATCACCCGGTACCTGGTGGCCATCAAGGGGCCGCTCACCACGCCGGTGGGCGGCGGCATCCGCTCGCTCAACGTGGCGCTGCGGCAGAAGCTGGACCTCTACGCCTGCGTGCGCCCCGTACGCTGGTTCACCGGCGTGCCCTCACCGGTCAAGGACCCCGGCAAGGTGGACATGATCATCTTTCGGGAGAACACCGAGGACATCTACGCCGGGATCGAGTACCGCGCGGGCACGCCCGAGGCGCAGAAGCTGGTGCGGTTCCTCCAGGAGGAGATGGGCGCCAAGGCCATCCGGTTCCCGAAGACCAGCGCCATCGGGATCAAGCCGGTGTCGGAAGAAGGCTCGAAGCGGCTGATCCGCGCGGCCCTCGACCATGCCATCCAGCAGGGCCGAAAGAGCGTGACGCTGGTGCACAAGGGCAACATCATGAAGTACACCGAGGGAGGCTTCCGCGACTGGGGCTACGAGCTGGCCAGGCAGGAATACGGCGCGGTGGAAATCGACGGCGGGCCGTGGTGCCGGCTGCCCGGCGGCGTGGTCGTCAAGGACGTGATCGCCGACGCCTTCCTGCAGCAGATCCTGACCCGCCCCGCGGAGTACGACGTGATCGCCACGCTCAACCTCAACGGCGACTACATCTCGGACGCGCTGGCGGCGCAGGTGGGTGGCATCGGGATCGCCCCGGGCGCCAACATCAACTACCAGACCGGCCACGCCATCTTCGAGGCGACGCACGGCACGGCGCCCAAGTACGCTGGCCAGGACAAGGTGAACCCCGGCTCGGTTATCCTGTCGGGCGAGATGATGCTGCGGTACCTGGGGTGGACGGAGGCCGCCGACCGCATCGTGAGCTCGATCGAGCGGACCATCGCGGCCAAGCTGGTCACCTACGACTTCCATCGGCAGATGGAGGGGGCGACGCTCCTCAAGACCAGCGAGTTCGCCCAGGCACTCGTCGAGCGGATGTAGGCGGGTGGCCAACCCCGCTGATTTCCAGGGCCAGGTCCAGGACGCCATCGGCCCCAGCTACCGCATCCTGAGGGAGCTGGGCGGCGGGGGCATGAGCCGGGTGTTCCTGGCCGAAGAGGTGCAGGTCGAGCGCAAGGTGGTGGTCAAGGTGCTGCCGCCCGAGACCTCGGCGTCGGTGAGCGTCGAGCGGTTCGAGCGCGAAATCCGCATGGCCGCCCGCCTGCAGCACCCCCACGTGGTTCCCTTCCTGACCACCGGCGGTCGGGGCGACCTCCTCTTCTACATCATGCCCTACATCGAGGGCGAGTCGCTCCGCGCCAAGCTGGCGCGCGAAGGCGAGCTCCCGATCCCCGAGGCGGTGCGCATCCTGCGCGACGTGGCCGACGCGCTCGCCATGGCGCACAAGCAGGGCATCGTCCACCGCGACATCAAGCCCGACAACATCCTGCTCTCCGGCCGCCACGCGCTGGTGACCGACTTCGGCGTGGCCAAGGCGGTCGAGAAGAGCTCCGGCTCCGGTAACCTGACGTCGCTCGGCGTCGCGCTCGGCACGCCGGCCTACATGTCGCCCGAGCAGGCGACCGCCGACCCCCACACCGACCACCGGGCCGATATCTATGCCCTGGGCATCGTCGCGTATGAGATGCTCTGCGGCCGGCAGCCGTTCGAGGCCGCCTCGGCGCAGGCCATCATCGCGGCGCACGTGACCCAGCAGCCCCAGCCGGTGGAGCGCTTCCGCGGCAACGTGCCGCCCGCCCTGGCCGCGCTGATCATGCGGTGCCTCGAGAAGAAGCCGGCCGACCGGCCGCAGAGCGCCGAGGAAGTGGTCCAGATGGTGGAGGCGATGGGCACGCCGACCTCCACCACGCCGGGGGGCATGACGCCCGCCGGGACAGCCCCCTACGCGGCCGTCGCCGCCCCGGCGGCCGCGCACCACGGCCATCCGGTGCGAGTCGCCGTGCTCTTCGGGCTCGCGTCGGCGGTGGTGCTCGCGGTGGCGTGGGCCCTGACCGTGAAGGTGGGGTTGCCGTCGTGGGTGGTGCCCGGAGTGGGGGTGCTGCTGGCGCTCGGATTCCCGATCATGATGGCCACCGGCCTGGCGGAGCGGCGGCGGGCGCAGGCACGCGTCCACCTGACGCAGACCCCGATGCCCGAGGCGGGGGTGCGCGGCCTCCTGACCTGGCGGAAGGCGCTGCTCGGTGGTGGGGCTGCGTTCGGCGCGCTCACGCTCCTGGCCGGCGGCTACATGGCCATGCGCACCCTCGGCGTGGGCTCGGTGGGCACGCTGATGGCCACCGGCGCGCTGGAGTCGCGGAGCCCGCTGGTGCTTGCGGATTTCGCCAACCGCACCGCCGACTCGACGCTGGGTCCGTCAGTGACCGACGCCTTCCGGGTGGATCTCTCGCAGTCGCCGGTCATCCGGCTGCTCGATGCCTCGGCGGTGAGCCAGGCCCTGCAACGCATGGGGCGTCCGGCCGGGACCCCGCTCGACGACACGGTGGCGCGCGAACTGGCCCTCCGCGAGGGCGCCAAGGCCGTCATCACGGGGGAAATCGGGCCGGTCGGCAAGGGGTACGTGCTCTCCACCCGGATCGTGGCGGCGAGCGACGGGCACGAGCTGGTGGCCCTGCGCGAGACAGCTTCCGATGAATCCGAGGTGATCCCCGCCATCGACCGTCTCAGCAAGCGGCTCCGCGAGCGGGTGGGCGAGTCGCTCAAGTCGCTGAACAACACCGACCCGCTGGAGCAGGTGAGCACCTCATCGCTCGAGGCACTCAAGAAGTACTCGCAGGCGGTGCGGCTCGACGACAATGGGGGCGACCCGGCGCTGGCCACACAATTGCTGCAGGAAGCAGTCGCGGCGGATTCGAATTTCGCGATGGCATGGCGCAAGCTTTCCGTGGTTTCACGCAGGGCGTTGCTGCCCCTGAGCACCTCACTGGCCGCGAGTCAGAAGGCGTACGACCTCCGCGCCCGGCTCTCGCCACTCGAGCAGCAACTCGCCATTTCCAACTATTACACCTCCAATCAGCCAGACGTGGACAAGGCCATCGCCGCCTACAAGGCCGCCCTCGAGATCGATCCGACCGAGCGGACGTCGCTGAACAACCTGGCCCTGATGTATCGGTCGCAGGGGCGGTGGGATGACGCCGAAGCGATGGCCCGGCGCGCCACCGTGGTGGACCGGAGCTGGTTCTCATACGGGCACCTGGCGTTCGCGCTGGCGGCACAGGGCCGGTACGCCGCGGCGGACTCTGCGCTGAAGGTGCTGGACAGCCTCACCCCGGGACAGCCACGCGGGATCATGATGCAGGCCCAGCTCCGTTCGGCACAAGGTGACTACGCGGGAGCGGACAGCATTCTCCGCGGTGTGCTCAACGAACGGAGCGAGCGCGGGTATCAGCAGGTGGCGATCACCGACCGCATCGGCATCGCCCTCACCCAGGGACGGCTGGCGGAAGCAGAGGGATGGTCCGCCGAGATGTTGGCGGCCGCGAAGCAGCGGGGAGATACCTCACTCGTCTACGCGATCTCCATCGGTCAGGCGATCACCGACTACACGGAGCGCCCCAAGCCGAAGCGCGGCCTTTCCGCCGTGGAGGCCACGACCCGGGAGTTTCCGCTGGAATCCATGCCAGTGGACGACCGGCCGTATGGAGCGCTTGCCAGGCTTTACGCCGTCGCCGGGCAGCCCGACGTGGCGCGGCGGTACCTCGCGCTCGACCAGAAGTTTCAGCCAAGGGACTGGGTCACGCCCCAGGGGCAGAGTCGCTTCCTCGAGGGCCAGGTGTATGAGTCGGAGGGGAGGTTGACTGAAGCTCTCGACGCCTATCGGGACGCCGGCCGGCTCGTGTCGACCCTGGTATGTCGTCAGTGTGTCGACTTCTACGTGGGACGCGTGCTGGACCGCATGAACCAGCCCGACTCGGCGCTGGCGGCCTACGACCGGGCGGTGAACACGCCAGGTCTCGGTCGAAACGCCGGCGAGGCGATGGTGCTCGGCCCGACGCTTCGCCGGATGGGCGAAATCTACGAGGCACGCGGCGAGCGCGAGAAGGCGAAGGAGTACTACAGCCGCTTCGTGGCGCTCTGGCGCGACGCCGACAGCGACCTCCAGCCGGCGGTGCAGGACGTGAAGGCCCGGCTGGCGCAGTTGTCAGCCGAGCCCAAACCCTGAGTCAGCGGGCGGGTGCGCCCTTGCAGGTGCTGAAGCCGAAGAGAGTGTACATCGGACAGGTGCCGACCAGCCCCGTGAGGATCGGGATGATCCCGAGATAGCCCCAGGGCGTCCGGGGCCCGACGACGGTCAAGGAGAGCAGCCCGATGCCCGCGAGCACCCGCAGCGCGCGATCCACCGTGTGCATGTTCTTGGGAAAGAGATTGCCGGCCATACAGACCCTCCCGCTCTAAGGAATTCTTCAGGCACTATCCACGCGCGTGCTTCCACCAAGATACATTGCGGGCTGACCATCGGTTCCCTTGTCGGCCCCTCACGCACCGAGCCGTCCCGATGTCCTTCCACACCATCATCGAACCGTTCCGGATCCACTCCACGCAGCGCATCCGGCACACCACGCCGGCGGAGCGGGAGGCGGCGCTGGAGCGGGCCGGGTACAACCTGTTCGGGCTCCGGGGCGAGGAAGTCCTGATCGACCTGCTCACGGATTCAGGCACCGGCGCCATGTCCTCGCGGCAGTGGGCCGCGATGATGGACGGCGACGAGTCCTACGCCGGCAGCAGCTCGTTCGAGCGCTTCCGGGACACCGTCCTCAGGCTGACCGGGCTGGCCGAGGTGATCCCCACCCACCAGGGCCGCGCCGCAGAGCACATCCTGTTCTCCGTGATGGTGCAGCGCGGGCAGGTGGTGCCCAACAACACCCACTTCGACACCACGCGTGCAAACGTCGAGTTCTTCGGCGCCGAGGCGCGCGACCTCGTCATCGCCGAGGGCCGGGTTCCCTCCTCGGAACATCCCTTCAAGGGGAACATGGACCTCGAGGCGCTCGAGGCGACGATCCTTAAGGAAGGGGTGAAGCGGATCCCCCTGGTGATGATGACGGTGACCAACAACTCCGGCGGGGGGCAGCCGGTGTCACTCGAGAACCTCCGCGGCGTGCGGCAGATCTGCGACCGGCACCGGATTCCCTTCTTCCTCGACGCCTGCCGCTTCGCCGAGAACGCCTGGTTCATCAAGCTGCGGGAGCCGGGGCAGGGAGACCGCACACCGCGCGAGATCGCGCGGGAAATGTTCTCGCTGGTGGACGGGTGCACGATGTCGGCCAAGAAGGACGGCATGGCCAACATCGGCGGCTTCCTGGCGATGAACGACGCGGAGGCCTCGCGGAAGGCCCGGAACCTCCTGATCCTGACCGAAGGCTTCCCGACCTACGGCGGCCTGGCGGGCTACGCCATGGATGCGATCGCGGTGGGGCTCGAGGAGGT
>DAOMFQ010000123.1:0-6959 GCA_035429905.1 Gemmatimonadales bacterium | reverse complement strand
CGGATGACCTTGGCGTAGCAGCCGCCCTCGAAGTTGAACACGCCGCGGTCGCTCCAGCCGTGCTCGTCGTCGCCGATGAGGCGCCGGGTCGGGTCGGCCGAGAGTGTCGTCTTGCCGGTGCCCGAGAGCCCGAAGAAGACCGCCGCGTCGCCGTTGGCCCCGATGTTGGCCGAGCAGTGCATCGGGAAGACGTTCTGCTCGGGCAGGAGCCAGTTGAGCACCGTGAAGATCGACTTCTTGAGCTCGCCCGCGTAGCGCGTGCCGCCGATGAGGATGGTGCGCTTCGAGAAATTGAGCACGATGAAGGTGCTCGACGCGGTGCCGTGCCGGGCGGGGTCGGCCTGGAACTCGGGCGCGTGCAGCACCGTGAAGCCGGGGGTGAAGCCCGCGAGCTCGGCCACCGACGGCCGGATGAACATGTTGCGGACGAAGAGCATGTGCCACGCGTTGGGGCTCAGGAAGCGGACCGGAAGCCGGTAGGCGGCGTCGGCGCCGGCAAAGAGGTCCTGCTGGAACAGTTCCTGGCCGTCGAGATGGGTCTGGACGTCGCGCTGGAGCGCGTCGAAGTGCGCGGGCGACATCTTCGCGTTCTTCTCCCACCAGACGGCGCCCGCCGTGGCCGCGTCCTCCACCACGAACTTGTCCTTCGGCGACCGGCCGGTGTGGGGGATCGTCACGGCGGTGAAGGCGCCCCGGTCGGTGAGATGCCCCTCGCCCCGGGTGATGGCGTGCTCGACGAGGCTCGCCGGGCCGAGGTTGGCGTGGATGCGGGTCGCGACGGGAGAAGTCGTGGTCATGGCATGTGCGGGCGCCCGGGGCGCCCCTCCTTGAGGTATCGAGTCAGGATACCGTCGGCGCCGGGGCGGCGCGCCGGCGGACGCGAGCCCGCTCTTGCGCATCGACGGCGGCGATGACGGCCAGGTTGACGATGGCGTCGACGTCCGAACCGCGTTGCAGCACGTGCACCGGGGCCGCCATCCCGACCAGGATGGGGCCGATGGCCTGCGCGCCGCCCAGCTGGCTCAGCAGCTTGTAGCAACTGTTGGCGCCGCTCAGCTCCGGGAAGATCAGGACGTTGGCCTTTCCGGGGAGCCGGCTCCCGGGATAGTACCGCTTCAGCGTGGCTTCCACGAGGGCGGTGTCGGCCTGCATCTCGCCGTCCACCGCCAGCTGGGGGTACTGGGCGTGGAGCATCGCCACCGCCTCCCACACCTTGCGCGAGGCGGGATGCTTCACGGAACCGAAGTTCGAGAACGACAGCATGGCGATCCGCGGCTCGATGCCGAGGTTGCGGACGAAGGTGCCGGTGGCGAGGGCGATTTCCTTGAGCCGGTTGCTGTCGGGGTCGATGTTCACCGTGCAGTCCGCCAGGAAGATCGTCTCCCCCTGGAAGACCATCATGTAGATCCCGGCGACCGCCTTGCCCGCCTCGGCGCCGATGACCCGCATGGCGGGCTTGATGGCGTCGGGGTAGTGCTGGTTCTCGCCCACCACGAGCGCGTCGGCGTCGCCCGCGGCGAGCATCCCGGCGCCGAAGTAGGCCGGCAGCCGCATCCGCCGGTTGGCCTCGCCCTCCGTGATGCCGCGGCGGCGGCGCCGCTCCCAGAGCCGCGCCGCATAGCCGGCGCGCCGCGGCGAGGTGGCCGGATCCACGACCTCCATCCCCTCGAGCGACATGCCCAGGGACGCGGCGCCCGCGGTGATCTCGGCCGCGTCGCCGATCAGGAGCGGAACGGCCGAGCCGTCGTCGCGAAGGATGCGCGCGGCGCGCAACACCCGCGGGTCCTCCGCGTCGGTGAGTGCCACGCGCTGCGGCTCGGCCGAGGCGCGGTTGCTGAGCCCCCGCATGACGGCGCGGCCGCGACTCTGCCGGCTCTCGAGCTTCTGGCGGTACTCGTCGAGGTCGAGCGCGTGCGCGGCCACCCCGCTCGCGATGGCGGCCCACGCCACCGCCGGCGCCACCCAGAGGAGCACCCGCGGGTCGAAGGGCTTGGGGATGAGATAGTCCCGCCCGAAGTGGAGCTGGTCCACCCCGTAGGCGCGCAGGACCACCTCGGGCACGTCCTCGCGCGCCAGCGCGGCCAGCGCGCGGGTGGCGGCCATCTTCATCTCCTCGTTGATGGCGCGCGCGCGGACGTCGAGCGCGCCCCGGAAGATGAAGGGGAAGCCGAGGACGTTGTTCACCTGGTTCGGGTAGTCGGTGCGCCCCGTGGCGATGACCGCGTCGGCCCGGACCGCCCGGATCTCCTCGGGGGTGACCTCGGGGTCGGGGTTGGCCAGCGCAAAGACCAGCGGGTCGCGGGCCATCGCGGCGAGTTCCGCCGCCGGGAGGGCGTGCGCGGCGCTCAGCCCGACGAAGACGTCGGCCCCGGCGAGCGCCTCCGCGCGGGTGCGGAACGAGGGCGCGCGCGCGAAGCGCTGCTTGTACGGGTCGAGGTCGTTGCGGCTGGTGTCCACCACGCCGTGGATGTCCACCAGCGTGATGTGCTCACGGCGGACGCCGAGCCGCACGTAGTGCTCCGCCGTGGCGATGGCCGCTGCCCCGGCGCCGAGGAAGACGCACCGGACCTCGGCGGGTTGCTTGCCGACGATTTCGAGGCCATTGAGCAGGGCGGCGCCGCTGATGATCGCGGTGCCGTGCTGGTCGTCGTGAAACACCGGGATGGTCATCGTGGCCCTGAGCCGCTCCTCGATGTGGAAGCAGTCGGGGCTCTTGATGTCCTCGAGGTTGATGCCGCCCACGGTGGGTTCGAGGGCCTGGCAGAACCGGATCACGTCGTCGGGTGAGGGGGCGTTGATCTCGAGGTCGAACACGTCGATGTCGGCGAAGGTCTTGAAGAGGACCCCCTTCCCCTCCATGACCGGCTTGCCGGCCAGGGGGCCGATGTCGCCCAGTCCGAGCACGGCGGTGCCGTTGGACACGACGGCCACCAGGTTGCCCCGCGCCGTGTACCTGTAGGCCTCCTCGGGCCGCTCCGCGATGGCCAGGCAGGGCTCGGCCACGCCGGGGGTGTACGCCAGGGAGAGGTCGCGCTGGTTTTCGGTCGGCTTGGTGGGGACGACCTGGATCTTGCCGGGACGGCCCTCCTCGTGATACCGGAGGGCGTCCTGCCTGCGATCGCTCATCGCGCGGGCGTCATGTTGGCCGGCCAGTGGGCGAGATACTGCGCGGTGTTGACGTCTCGCGCGCTGAGCCCCTCGGCCGCCGGCTGGGCGTACATGATGTCGGTCGCGTCGCTGGTATGGCGGAAGATCCCGAGCGAATGGCCGACCTCGTGCGTGGCCGTGACGCGGAAGCACTCCGTCAAATCCACCTGGGCCGGGTCGTACTTCGGGGTGATGTACATGCGGACCGGCAGCTTCAACTGGAACCGGGTGGCGACGGTATCGATGTCCGTGGCGCCCTCGCACCCCGGAAACATCGTGTGGAGCCGGCCGGCCGTCGCGGGGGCCTTGAGCGGCGCGGTGGCTACCCGCACGATCACGTCGGCGTCGGTCGAGTCGCCCACCACCACCGCGTCGTACTCGCCGTAGAGGTACGCCCCGCGCCAGGCGGCGATCCCTTCCGCCACGCGGGCCGGCATGTCCAGCGAGTCCTGCACCCAGATCCGAACCGGCAGCATGTCCTCCGGCCAGTGGAAGCTGAGCGTGTCGGCGTCGATCACCAGGCGCCATTCATACACCGGCACGTGGCCGGGGGCCGTGGCCTCGGAGCAGGAGAGGGTGAGCGCGAACAGGGCGGCGAGCTGCAGTGAGCGGCGGCGGGTCATGGAAGGTCCCAGGCGGCGCCGACGGCGAGACCGAACCGTGACACCTGCTGTGAGCCGGCGAAGCCGGCGGACTCGAGTGCGGGGGTGGAGAAGAGGTGGAGGTCGTATCGCGCGCCGACGACCGCGGCCCAGCGGTCCGACAGTGGCTGGCGCCAATCGAGGCCCGCGCCGAACAGCGCGGCCGCCGGCACCCCCTCGCTGAACGCCCCCACGTCCTCGGACGGGAAGTACTTGAGGACACCGAGGCTCAGTCGCCAGGCCAGGCGCGACACCAGCGGCCCGGCGAGTGCGGCCGACGCCGTGAACGCCCCAAGGGTCCCGAGGTCACCCACGGTGGTGCCGTCCTCGGTCAGGTCGGCCTTGCTGCTGCTGTAGCTGAGATCGAGGCTCGCGCGGAGTTTGGTGGCGATCGGGAGGGAGGCGCTGAGGAGGAGGGTCGGCGCCAGCGCCGGCTTGACCTCGATCGTCTGGACAATCTGGTCCGTTACGAGCGCCGTCGTCGACGTCATGCCGACCAGGGCCGACAGCCGGACCTGGGCGCCGGCCGGCGACGACACCGCGAGGGCAAGGGCCGCCGCCGGGAGGAGCCATGTGAACATCCGCATCCCTGAAAAATGGCCTCCCGGAGGGGGCGGAGTCAACGAACGGACTTGGAGCCCCCCCTGGCGTAGGCCCGGAGCCTTCGCAGCATCCGGCGGTCGTTGGTCACCATGTCGTCTCCCTTCGGGGTTTCGAGTACCTTGATGACGTTCCGGAACCTCCCGTCCCGCATCAGGCGGCGGAAGGGTTCGGCACCGAGCGAGCCCTCCGCGATGAGTTCGTGGCGGTCCCGGTGGGACGCGAATGGTGTCTTGGAGTCGTTGAGGTGGATGCACTGCAGGTGCTCGAGGCCGATCAATCGCTCCCACTCCTCCCAGACGGCGTCGTAACGCGACACGAGGTCGTAGCCGGCGGAATAGAGGTGGCAGGTGTCGGCGCAGAAGCCGATGCGGTGCTGGAGCGAGGACGGGATGCGCGCGCGGAGTTCGGCGAGTTCCTCGAAGCGGCTACCGAGCGCCGTTCCGGTGCCCGCGGTCGTCTCGAGGAGCACCATGACCTCGCCCGGAGCGGCGCGCAGCGCCTCAGTGTAGGCGCCTGCATTCCGTTGCAGTCCCGCCTCCCGGTCGTCAAGATAGTTGCCCGGGTGCGACACCACGGCGGGGATGCCGAGCAGGTGGCACCGGGTGAGCTCGGCGGTGAAAGAGGCGATGGAGCGCGCGCTTAGGTCCGGGTCCGGGGAGGCGAGGTTGATGAGGTACGAATCGTGCGACACCACGCCCTGCAATCCGCTCTCTTCGTACGCCCGCCGGAACGCCGACACCGTAGATTCTTCCAGCACGGGTTCGCGCCACTGGTTGGGCGTCTTGGTGAAGACCTGGATCGCCGTGGCGCCGATGTCGACGCCCCGGGCGGGGGCCGTGTGCACCCCGCCCTGGGTCGAGACGTGGGCGCCGAGGCGTTCGTGTGTCCTTGCGGGTTTCTCTCGCGCGGCGGCGGAACGGGACGGTTTCATGGTTGGATCGGTTCTCCGTGACTGAACGCGCCCTGGGTGACGTCTTCGCGCACCCGCGAATCCTGCTGCTCGGCGACCCGACGCTCAGGCCCGACGGGCTGGAGCGCGCCCTGGTGCGTGCCGGCTTCCAGGTGCTCGAGGCCGACCTCGTTCCCGACGATCCCCCCGCGGGCACCCTCCCCGACCTGGTCCTGCTGACGGTGCCTGACGCAGGTCCGGTGCTGACCGCCGAGCTCGCGCGGCTCGGGGCTGGTGCCTGGGCCGAGGTTCCGGTCTTCGCGCTTCTCGCCGCGGAGCATCCCGACGGGGCACTTTCCGCGTTGCGCCTGGGCGCCGCGGAGGCGATGTCGGCGCCGGTGCACCTGGCCGAGCTCTGCGTGCGGGTGGAGGCGCGGCTCCGGGGTCGGGCCAGCCTCGACGCCCACCGCCGCGAGCGCCGTGTCAACGGGCTGATGTTCGACATCTTCGCCGAGGTGTCCACCGCCATCCGGCCCGACGAAATCCTGCAGACGCTGGTGCGCCGGGTCGGCGCGGCGCTCGACCTGGCCCACTGCTCATTCCTGCTCACCCCACCCGGCGAGGCGACCGGACGCGTGGTGGCGGTGTACGAGAGCGCCGGGATCCGCGACCTGACGGTCGACCTGGCGCGCTACCCCGAGGTCCAGGAGGCGGTCCGCACCGAGCGTCCGGTGTACGTGGCCGACGTCCACAGCCATCCGTTGTTCACCGAGGCCCGCGCCCAATGGGCGGAGCAGCAGCTCCGGGTGCAGGTTCGGAGCGTGCTGGCCATCCCCGTGGCACTGCAGGGCCGCATCTCAGGCGTCTTCCTGCTCCGCACTCGCCGCTCCGACCCGGCGCTCACCCCGGAGCAGGTGGCCTTCGCGGAGACCATCACGACGGCGGCCGCGCGGGTGCTTGAAACGGAGGAGCGCCGGTCCACCATGTATCGCCGGCTGGCCGGGGTGCCCGCGCATGACCCGCTCACCGGATGCGGGACCCTCGATGCGCTGGATCGACGGATCCGGGAGGAATTCGAGCGGGCCCGCCGGTACGCCCTCAGCTTCAGCCTGATCCTGCTCGACGTGGACCAGCTCCGGAACCTCAATGAGCGTCTCGGTACCGAGGGCGGCGACCGCGTACTCGCGGAACTCGGCCGGCTGCTGCAGCGCGAACTGCGCGCGCCGGACTTCGTGTCGCGCTACGGGGGCGACGAATTCGCCCTGATCCTGCCGGAGACCGACCTGGCGGGGGCCCGGCGCTCGGTCACCCGGGTGCGCGAGCGGATCCTGGCCGCGCCCTTCGCCGACCTCGCCGCCGAGGACCGCCCCCGGCTCAGCGCCGGCATCGTCACCTTCCCGCATCCCTCCGCGGTCCAGACCGAGGATCTCTTCGCGCTGGTCGAGGCGGCGCTGCTCCGCGGCAAGGCCCAGACCGATGAGCGGATCGGGACCGCGGACTCCGTCGCGGCCTGAGGGGGCCTACCGGCGGCGGCGGAGCCAGTCCGCGGGGTCGAGGGCAATGGAGTTCTCCCCGCGGATCTCGAAATGGAGATGCGGCCCCTGCTCGGAATTCGCCCCGCCCACGGTGCCGATGGCTTGCCCCCGCGTCACGTCCTGCCCCACCGCCACGCTGGCACT
>DAOMFQ010000122.1:5891-7004 GCA_035429905.1 Gemmatimonadales bacterium | reverse complement strand
GGGTAGCCAACGCGTACGCTCCTCGACCTCACCCACCGGCAAGTACTGCTCGGCCGTTTCCGGAGCCTCCGCCCCGAAGCGCCGCCGCGGTGGGGGCGAATGAACGCCCCCCGCATGCTGGCTCATCTCAGCGACCAGATGCGCCACACCCTCGGCGATGCGCACGCCGCGCCGCGACCAAGCCCCCTCCGCTGGCCCATCATCAAGCCGCTTGCCCTGTATGTGCTTCCCTGGCCCCGGGGACGAGTGAGGGGGCCACGGGAGGCCTTCGTCACTCCGCCCACCGACTGGGCGCAGGATCTCGCGACGTTCGAAATCCTGGTCGAACGATTCGTACAGGAGGAGGACAGGGCCAGCTGGCCGGACCACGCCTTCTTCGGCACCATGACCCGCCAGTCGTGGGGCTACTTCTGTCACAAGCACTTCGACCATCACCTGCGCCAGTTCGGGGCCTGAGCCCGGCGCGAAGGGAGATATCATGAACGTAGGCATTCTCGGATCGGGAGACGTCGCCCGGACGCTCGGCGCCGGGTTCCTGTCCCACGGCCACGCCGTCATGATGGGCACCCGGTCGTCCGCCAAGCTCGCGGAATGGACCGCAAAGCACCCCGGCGCCAAGGTCGGGACGTTTGCTGAGGCAGCGCGGTTCGGCGCCCTCGTAGTCCTGGCGGTCAAGGGAACGGTGGCGGGAGAGGTGCTTCGGGCGGCCGGCGACGGCAACATTGCCGGCAAGTGCGTCGTTGATACCTGCAATCCGATCGCCGACGCGCCGCCGGACCATGGCGTGTTGCGGTTCTTCACGACGCTCGACGATTCTCTGATGGAGCGGCTGCAGCGCCAATTCCCCGCCGCACGCTTCGTCAAGGCGTTCAGCTGCGTCGGGAATGCCCTGATGGTGGATCCGAAAGTCGACGGCGGTCCGCCCACGATGTTCATCTGCGGCAACGACCAGGCGGCGAAGGCCGATGTCGTGGCGATTCTCACCCAGTTCGGCTGGGAAACGTCGGACCTCGGCCACGCCGCGGCGGCCCGCGCCATCGAACCCCTGTGCATGCTCTGGTGCATTCCGGGCTTCCTGCGGAACGACTGGCGGCACGCGTACAAGGTGCTGGC
>DAOMFQ010000122.1:0-5791 GCA_035429905.1 Gemmatimonadales bacterium | reverse complement strand
GCCCGGATCGCGGGCAACTTCGTCGATCAGGACATTGCGGGGAGCATGGAGTTCGCGTGCCAGGTGGCCGGCGCCAAGATGGTGATGGTGATGGGGCACACGAGCTGCGGCGCCATCAAGGGTGCCATCGACAATGTGCAGCTCGGCAACCTGACCGCGCTCCTCGACCGGCTGAAGCCGGCGGTGGCGGCGGTCAGTGACTTCTCCGGCGAGCGCAACTCGAAGAACAGCGCGTACGTGGACGCGGTGGCCACCGCGAACGTCCGCCTGACGCTACAGGAGATCCGGCGTATCAGCCCCATCCTCCGGTCGCTGGAAGAGGAAGGCAAGCTGGTCATGGTCGGCACGATGTATGATGTCGCGACCGGGCAGGTCACCTTCCTCGCGTAAGTCCTGGTGCGGGGCCGTCGGCCGCTTGACACCCCTTCCCTCGACGCCAATACTGGGTCGAGTCGATTCTGACCCGGGAAGGACTGCCGCCCCGGGCACGCCCGTTCGCCGTGTCCCACGAAGGGGATCGCATGACCTGCCCACCCAGCATGTCAGTCCATCACTGGGCCCTCGGCGCCGCGCTCGCCCTCGCCTGCGCCGCCGTGGTCCCCACATCAGCTGGCGCGCAAGCGGGCACCACCCGTGCCGTGTTCATCAACCGGAATCGGCTGCCCGCCGACACCCTGCAAATGCTCGAGTCGCTCTTCCAGGTCCGGGTGCCCGACGGGCGCTACTGGTATGACGCGACCTCCGGCGGCTGGGGTCAAGAGGGCGGGCCGACCATCGGATTCACGGTGGCCGGCCTGCCCATCGGTGGGGCCCTCCCGGCGAATATCTCGAAGGGCAACACCGGCGTCTTCGTCAACGGCCGTGAGCTGCCCTCGCAGGACCTCGCCGGACTGCAACAGCTCGTCGGGCCAATCGCGCCCGGCCGCTACTGGCTCGACGGACAGGGTTATGCGGGAAGCGAGGGGGGCCCGCCGGTGGCCAACCTGCGGGCACTCGCGTCCCAATTGACCCGGATGGGCGGCGGGGTGAACGAGCGCTACGGCGGCGGGGCCGCAGCCTATGGCAACCTGAACACCGGCATCGGGGTCATCACCGACGGCGAAGGCGGGGCCGCGGTGTTCAACGGTCAGTAACCAGGAGCGCAAATGCGAATGGCGAGCGCGCTCGCCGCGCTGGCGGTGCTCTCCGGGGTGGGGTGCACCGATTCAACCGAGCCGGCGGCGCTGACCGGCACCTGGGGCGGTCCCGAGGCCACCCTGACCCTCACGATGGCGGGCGGCACCGTCGAGTACGCCTGCGGGTCGGGGACCATCGATTCCGGGTGGCGACTGGACGCCGACGGCACGTGGCGGGCCTCCGGCCAGTACTTCGCCGGTGGGGGGCCGCTCCCGAGCGAGGGACGCCCTCCACACCCTGCCACATACGCCGGCAGGGTGCAGGGCGAGCTCCTTACCTTCACCGTGAAGATTGGGGACCTGGCCACGAGCCTGGGACCGTTCACCGTCAGGCGCAACGCACCAGGGGCGTCCGAGATGTGCGTCTAACTGAGGGGGACATCGATGAGCAACCTCGTGGTGGCCCGGTATCTCGACGGCAAATTGCTCAAGGGCACCAGCCTCGACGTGGACCCGACCCGGCCCACCTTTCACGTGCGCCCCCCGGAGGGCAGCACCGCGGAGGTGAAGCTCAAGGACCTGAAGGCCCTCTTCTTCGTCCGGTCGCTCGAGGGCGACATGGCGCGCCATGAGGTGCACGCGCTCGACCCCGCCGACCCGCGCGGCAAGGGCTCGACGCCGGTGGCGCTGCACTTCCCGGACGGCGAGGTGATGGTCGGACTCACCAACCGGTTCCCGCCCAACCGCCCCTTCTTCTTCATCGTCCCGGTGGACGCCAGGAGCAACAACATCCGGATCCTGGTCAACCGCAGCGCCATCAAGAAAATGGAGCCGCTCGGAAGCGGCCCCATGTAACACCGTGGACTCGGCGCCGGCTATTTCGGGCCGATCGCCCCCGCGGCCGGCCAGTCGGAGTTGCCCACCCGTACAAGATTCGATTCGTAGAACCGCACCGGGTCCTTACCGGGCATCAGCCTGTCTCCCACTTCATTCCACTTGCCGTCCTTGACGACCGCGGTATACCGGATGGTCATCGGTCCCGCCGGAATCTCCCAGATGAACCCGTCGGCAGTCGGCGTGAAGCTGAAGTCGCCCACGTTGCCCTGCGCATACGAATGCATCGTGTAGGCCTTCGTGGCGGGGTTGAACGAGATCGTCGCGAAGGCGTTGAACGTGAGCGTGCCGTCGGCTTCGTACCCTCTGCCCTCCACGACTTTCACCGCCCCGTCGAGGAACGGTCCGACCCTCTCGGTTTGCACCAGGGTGTGCTTCTGGCCGGAGTAGTCGATGTTCCACGCGGTGCCGCGCCAGACGCCGTCCATGTAGGCGAGCGGTGCCATGGCCTGCCGCTGGGCGGCCATCAGCGCGGCGGGATCGGGCCGCCCCTGCGCCGCAACCGGGCCGGCCCCCGCTATCGCCAGTACCACGCCTGCCGCCATCCATCCAAGCCGTCGCATCGAGACCTCTCCTCGGAAATGTTCGGTGACCGCGCCGCTCCCAGACGGGAGGCGCACGCAGGTCAAGGTACATCCGGCCCGCCAGCGTGGCTTGAAGAAATGCGACGTCAGGGCCGCACCCCGTCCAGCCCGATCTGGCGCACCCGTTCGGCGACCGCGACCGGGGTGAGCCCGGCCAGCGCGCCGAACTCCCGGATGAGGTGCGCCTGGTCGGCAAAGCCGAGGTCCGCGGCGACCGCCGCCCAGCTGACGGAGGAGCCTTCGACGACGTGCAGCAGGGCGCCGCGGAGCCGCCGAACCCGGGCAAACTGCTTGGGCGAGAGGCCCACCGCCGCGCTGAATCGTCGTTGCAGCTGGCGGGGGCTCAGCCCCACCGCCTCCGCCAGCTCGGCGAGCGGCGCCTCTCCCCTTGCGGCCACGATGGCTAGCACCGCCGTCCGCACGACGGCGTCGAGCGGGGGACACGCCGCGACCATCGGTGCCAGCAGCGACTCCCAGGCGGCACTGGCATCGGCCGCTGTGCCGCACTCCGCCAGCCGGGCCGCCAGGTCATGGGCGCTCGGCCCCAAGCGTGCGGCGGCAGGTTCCAGTGCGCCGAGCAGTTCCCCCGCAGGCCGCCCGAGGAGGAGTGGGCCGGCGTCCGGCCAGAATCGGACGCCCCAGAAGCGGTCGCCCGCCTGCACCGGGATCCAGAGCGCGTCGAGTCGGGGGCCTTGGAGCGTGAGCTGTGTCGAACCGTCGGTGCGCCGGCTCGCGATCAGGCCGACGCATCCATCCGGAATGACCTGGTGCATGTGCCCCCGCTCCACCGCGCCGATTTCGGCGCCCCAGAAGCACGCCACGTGCTCGCGGAGCGCCGAGGGCGGCTCGAACTCGCGGAAGGACATGGGGCTCATTCGGCCCTGACCTCCCCCGGCGGGACGCGTTGCCGCTGCCGAAGCTCCTGCTCTGCGGCCAGCCGTTCACGAATCGCCTTGATCTGCGCCTCCTGGTCGGCCCGGGCGGCGTCCCGAGGCATCGCCAGTTCGTAATCCTGGGCCCGCATCCACCCCGCCTTGTCGAGCGCTTCGGATTCGTTGCCGCCGACCGGGAGCGGAATGAGCCCCAGCACGAAGGCCGGGATCTTGACCCCTGCCACCGTCAGATAGTTGCCGTCGAGCCCGTACTCCTGGCCGCCGATGTTCGCCTTCCATGTCGGTGCCAGGAGCCGGCCGCCGCCGGGCAGCGCCGCCAGCGAGTCGAGGTAGTGGTCGAGGATCGCCTTGACGGCGCTGTCGGTCCGCTCGGCATGCGTGCGGCTCACCACCACCGGTGGCGGGGGGCGGAGGTCCCAGAGGAGCCCACTCGCGAGGGAGGGCCATGTCGCGGGGCGGGTCGCGTCCCTCGCTCCCCACGTGGCGAGCGAATCCAGCGCCACACGCGTCAAGCCGGTGGAGTCCGGGCTCGCGAAGAGGCGCGGCGAAGCGGGGACCTCCGGCCGCGACATGATGGGAGCCGCGCCGACGATGGCCATCGAGGAGGGTGGAGGGGGGAGCGCGATGACAGTGCGGGAGGCTGGGCTCGCCGCCACCGGAAGGAGGCCGAGGAACCGCCCGGCCGGGGGACGCTCGTGCGGTGCGGCGAACAAGAGGATCAGGGCCGCGAGCGCCATCCCGTGCAGGGCGACGCTCGCGGCGAACGCCCAGGCCGGCCACCGGGTCGGCCGGGGGAGCTGGAGATCAGGCGGCGCGCCCACCCCCGGCTTCCTGCACCGCGGGCAGCGCCCGCGCCAGGCGCGTGACGGCCTCCATCAGCCGGCCCGACGGGACCGTGAGCGCGATCCGGAAGTACCCCTCGCCTGCCGGGCCGAAGGCGCTTCCCGGCAGGACGAGCACCCCCTCCGTCTCCAGCGCATGCATGGCAAACGCCTTCGAGGCCATGCCGCCGGGAAGCGCCACCCAGAGGTACATCGCCGCCTTCGGCAGTTCGACCTGGAAGCCCGCGGCGCGAAGCGCTGGCACCGCGGCGTCGCGCCGGCGGGCAATTTCTTCACAGATCGGCGCGGTCAATTCCTCCGCGCGGTCGAGCACCGCCGCCCCCGCCTCCTGCACGGCCAGGAAGGGGCCCGTGTCGGTGTACGTCTTGACCTGCGTGAGCGGGCCGATGAGCGGTGCGCGCCCCACCGCAAACCCGATGCGCCACCCGGTCATCGAAAAGCTCTTGGAGAGCGAATAGAACTCGACGGCCACCTCGTCCGCACCGGGCACCTCGAAGATGCTGGGCGCCCGGTAGCCGTCGAAGACGATGTCGCAATAGGCGTTGTCGTAGGCCAGGATGATCTGGTGCTTCCGGCAGAGCGCCACGATCCGCTCGAGGTACTCCAGGGAAGCCACCGCGGCCGTGGGGTTGTTTGGGTAGTTGAGAAACAGCAGGCGCGTCTTCTGGAGGACCGCTTCCGGCACCCGGTCGAGATCCACGAGGAAGCCGCGGTCGGCGCGGAGCGGCGCGATGTAGGGCTCGGCGCCGGCCAGCACCGTGCCGCCCAGGTAGGCCTGGTAGCCTGGTTCGGGGACGATCGCCACGTCGCCGGGGTTCAGGAAGGCGAACGGCAGGTGGGCCAGTCCTTCCTTCGAGCCGATGAGCGGCACCAGCTCGGTGGCCGGGTGGAAGCGATGCCCGAATCGACGGTGCACGTAATCGCTTGCGGCGCGCCGGAACTCCGGGTGGCCCTGCTGGAATCCGTACTTGCTGTTGGCCGGGTTCTCGAGCGCGGCGCGCATGGCCTCGATAGCCACCGCCGGTGGCGGCGTGTCGTTGTCCCCCGCCCCGAGGTCGATGACATCGCGACCCGCGGCGATGAGCTGCCGCTTGATGCCCGGCAGCTCGGCGAGCGGGTATCCCGGCAGGATGCCGAGTCGGGCGCTGGGAGTGATCATGGCTGCGCTTCGCTCCGGACAGGATTCGAAAGGACGCCGACGCCGGGAATCTCGACTTCGACCACGTCACCGGGCGCGAGCGGCCCGACCCCTGCGGGCGTCCCGGTGGCGATGAGGTCTCCGGGCTCCAGGGTCATGACGCCGCTGATGTACGATAACAGGTCCGGGATGGAGAAGATCATGTCGCTGGTCCGGCCGCGCTGCCGCTCCACGCCGTTGACCCGCCCGATGACCTCGAGCGCCCTCCAGTCGAGGCCGCTCACCACCGTGGGGCCCACGGGGCCGAAGGGGGCGACACCCTTGG
>DAOMFQ010000121.1:0-7016 GCA_035429905.1 Gemmatimonadales bacterium | reverse complement strand
AGGTGGCCGAGGTGTCGGTGTCGCCGGCGGGAGTCATCCGGGTGCACCGCGTGACCTGCGCGGTGGACTGTGGAACCGCGATCAATCCGGGACTCGTCGAGGCCCAGATGCAGGGTGGGGTCATCTTCGGGCTGACGGCGGCCTTGCAGGGCGAAATCACCATCGCGAAGGGCCGGGTGGTCCAGAACAACTTCTATGACTACCAGATGCTGCGCATGTCGGCCGCGCCGGTGGTCGAGGTGCACATCGTGCCGAGCGCGGAGCCGCCCGGCGGGGTAGGGGAGCCGGGCGTGCCGCCCATTGCGCCGGCGGTGGCGAATGCGGTGTTTGCGCTGACCGGGGAGCGGCTCCGCAAACTACCGCTGGTGCTGGCGGGGAAGCGGGGAAGCGGGGAGGCTTCCCCGCCTCCCCGCTGACGCGCCTTTACGCGGCGACCAGCCCCAGGGCCATGGCGGCCGCGGTGCGCCGGGCCTCCTCCAGCCGCTCCGACGCGCCCGGCAGCATCATCCCCTCCGCGGCCACCGTCGTCACGTCGCGGATTCCCATGAACCCGAGGAGTGTACGGAGGTGGGGCTCGAGGAAGTTCAGTTCCGGATGCGGTGAATCGGGCCCGTAGTCGAACCCTCGGGTGATCACGGCGTAGGCCGGGCGCCCCTGCAGGAGGCCGGCGGGGCCCTCGGCGGTCATGGCGAAGGTCCAGCCGGGCCGGATGACGAGGTCGAAATAGTGCTTCAGCGTGTAGGGCAGCCCGAAGTTCCACATCGGCGTCACGAACAGGTAGGCGTCGGCGGAGATGAACTGCGTCACCAGCCGGTCGAGGGCCTTCCGCCGGCGCGCCACGAGGTCGGGTGGCGCGAGCGGCGTCTGATCGAACAGGACGGACGCCATCGCGTGATCGAGCGGCGGCAGCTCCACCCTCGCGAGGTCGAGCGTTTCCACTACCCCCGTCGGGTTCACCGTCTGCCACGCTTCGAGGAACGCCTCGCCCAGGCGGCGGGTCTGCGAATCGCCGTCCAGGTGCGGCGTGGCGATGATCTGCAGCAATGTCGGCACCGTGTCCTCCCGGCTGATGAAGCGGCCGCGCTCCCGCGGCCGTTGCGCTCCATCTACCCTAACCGAGGGGGCTGAATCGGGCGTGACTCCCGTGTGAAGCGAGATTCACGGCCGATGGTTCACGGGTCCCTCACGGTCGCTTCACAGGGCGGGTGGTGAATTGCATCCGTGGGCTGCCGCCCGCGGGCGCGCGGTTCCACCGTCTCTCCAGGGAGGTGTTATGGGCAGCATCGTCAAGGTCATCGAGGTCATCGCGCAGTCGGAGAAGGGATTCGACGACGCGGCGAGAAGCGCGGTCAAGGAGGCCGCCAAGACCATCACGGGCATCAAGTCCGTCTGGATCGACAACCTGTCCGCGGAAGTCGCGGGCGACCGGATCACCCAGTACCGGGTGAACGCCAAGATCTCCTTCGTGCTCGAGGGAAAGAAGTAGCGCGCGGGACATGGTCACGTCGGTCGTCGCCGAGATCGGCACGGACCTCGAGGCCGGCCTCGACGACGCCGAGGCGGCCCGTCGGCTGGCGCGCTACGGCCCCAACGTCCTGATCGAGCCGCCCCGACGGAGTCCCCTCCGGATCTTCCTGTCGCAGTTCACGGACTTCATGGTGCTCGTCCTGCTCGGGGCCGCGGCGCTCGCCGCGGCCATCGGCGAGCCCCGCGACGCCGGGGCCATCCTCGCCATCGTCCTCCTCAACGCCACCTTCGGCTTCCTGCACGAGCACCGCACCGAGCGGGCCCTGGCCACGCTCAAGGCGATGGCGGCCCCGCGGGCGCGGGTGCGGAGGAGCGGCGCACTCCAGGACGTGCCGGCCTCCTCGCTCGTCCCCGGCGACCTGGTGCTCCTCGAGGCCGGCAACGTCGTGCCCGCCGACCTCATGATCGTGGAGGCCGCGCGGCTCCGGGTTGACGAGGCCATCCTGACCGGTGAGTCGCATCCCGTGGACAAGACCACGGCCCAGGCGGAAGGGCAGGAAGCCCCTCCCGGCGACCGCCGATCCATGGCCTACGACGGGACCGTGGTGACCTACGGTCGCGCGCTGGGGGTGGTGGTCGCCACCGGGATGGGGACGGAGCTGGGCCGGATTGCCGAGCTCCTCCAGGGGACGGAGGAGGGGAGGACACCGCTGCAGCGGCGGCTGGCGCGACTGGCCCGCTGGCTGGCCATCGCCGTACTCGCGCTCTGCGCCGTGATCTTCACCGCCGGCCTCCTGCGCGGTGTCGAGCCAGTGCTGATGTTCCTCACCGCCCTCAGCCTGGCGGTGGCGGCGATTCCGGAGGCGCTGCCGGCGGTGGTCACCGCATCGCTCGCCATCGGCGCGCATCGGATGGTGAAGCGACACGCCCTCGTCCGGCGGCTTCCGGCGGTCGAGGCGCTCGGCTCCGTGTCGGTCATCTGCGCCGACAAGACCGGCACGCTCACCCAGAACCGGATGGTGGCCCAGGCCCTCGTGCCGGCCAGCCCGGGTCCGGACCTGCTCACCGCGCTCGCGCTCAGCAATGACGCCGAGCGCTCGGCCGACGGAACGGTGCACGGCGATCCGACCGAAGTGGCGCTGTTCGAGGCCGCCGCCGGGCGGGGTGTCGAGAAGGGTGTGGTCCTCGAGGTGCACCCGCTCCTGGCCGAACTGCCCTTCTCGCCGGAGCGCGGGATGATGACCACGCTGCACGGCGACGGCGCCCGGGTCGTCGCGTTCACCAAGGGAGCGCCCGAGCGACTCCTGGAGCGGTGCGCCTGGCACCTGGGCGACCGCGGCATCGAGCCGCTCGACCCGCTGGCGATGCTCGGCGTGGCGGAGTCGCTGGCGGACGCCGGCCTCCGGGTGCTGGCGGTGGCCACGCGGCGGTTCGACGCGGTCCCTCGGCCGCTCACCTCCGACAACGTCGAGCGGGAGCTGACGCTGCTGGGATTGGTCGGCCTCCACGATCCGCCCCGCTCGGAGGTGCGGGCGGCCATCGAGGAATGCGGCGCGGCCGGCATCCGGGTCGTCATGATCTCCGGCGACCACCCCGCGACGGCCTCGGCGATCGCGCGCCAGCTTGGCATCACCAGCGTGCACGCCCGCGCCACGCCGGAACAGAAGATCCTGATCGTGCAGGCGCTCCAGGAACGCGGCGAGGTCGTGGCCATGACGGGAGACGGGGTGAACGATGCCCCGGCGCTTCGGCAGGCCGATGTGGGCGTGGCGATGGGACGGAGCGGCACCGACGTGGCCCGCGAGGCCGCGCCCGTGGTGCTGCTGGACGACAACTTCGCCACGATCGTGGCGGCGGTGCGCGAGGGACGGCGGATCTACGACAACATCCGCAAGTTCGTCCGCTACGTGATGACCTGCAATTCCGCCGAGATCTGGTCGCTCTTCCTGGCCCCGTTCCTCGGACTGCCGGTGCCCCTCCTGCCCATCCAGATCCTGTGGATCAACGTGGTCACCGACGGGCTGCCGGGCCTCGCGCTGGCACTCGAGCCGGAGGAGCACGGCGTGATGCGCCGTCCGCCGCGGCCGCTCGCGGAGAGCATCTTCGCGCACGGGCTCTGGCAGCACATCATCTGGGTGGGCCTGCTCATGGGAAGCGTGTGCCTGCTCACGCTGGCGTGGGCCTGGCGCACCGGCTCGCCACGCTGGCAGAGCATGACCTTCACGGTGCTGGCGCTGTCGCAGCTGGGTCACCTGCTGGCCATCCGCTCGGAGCGCCAGCCCTTCACCCGGGACTTTCTCTCCAACCCGCCGCTCGTGGGCGCCGTGATGCTCACGGTGGGCCTCCAGATGGCGACCCTGTATGTTCCGGCGCTCAATACCGTGTTCCGGACGGCACCGTTGACCGCGGGGGAGCTGGTGTTCTGCCTGGGCATGTCGGCGGTCGGATTCCTGGCGGTGGAGGTCGAGAAATGGCTGATGCGGCGGGGGCTCCTGTACCGGGAAGCGCCGACGATGGTGCGGTCATGACGGTCGGTCCCGCCATCGGCGCGGGCGCCGTGCTGCGGCATCGGCGGCTGGCGGTCCTCGTGGTGGCGGTGGTGCTCGCCGCGCTGCTGGCGGCGTCCGGGGGCATCCACCGGCAGCTCGTGGGGCTGATCGCCCTGGCCGAACCGGTGATCGTGGCCCACCCGGTCTGGGGCGCCGTGGTCTTCACGGGGCTCTCCGCCCTGGGCGCCATCCTGGTGTTCGTGTCGAGCTGGCTGCTGGTGCCGATCGGCGTCCATGCCTGGGGGCCGGTGTGGTGCTTCGTCCTGCTCTGGGGCGGGTGGTTCCTCGGCGGGCTCGTCACCTACTCGGTGGGGCGCTATTTCGGTCGACCGATGGTCCGGCGGCTCCTGCCCGAGCCTATCATTTCCCGCTACGAAGGACGGATCCCGGCGGGCGGGCGATTCCTGCCCGCGCTCCTGGTCACGGTGTCGGTGCCGTCGGACATCGCGGGGTATTTCTTCGGGCTGGTGAAGTATCCGGCGGGCGTCTACCTGGGGGCGCTCGCAGTCGGTGAAATCCCCTACGGGCTCGGGGCGGTCTTCCTCACCGACGCGTTTCTCCAGCGGCGGCTCTCGCTGCTCCTCAGCGTCGCGGCGGTGGCGGCACTGGTGCTGGTGGTGATCCGGATGCGGAGGAAGCCCTCGAGCTGAACGCCCGCCCGCGTTGCGCCTTGCAACCTTTTCGCCGGTTCCGCCGTCTATCCTCTAGTGCATCCCGTGCGATCCCCCGGTTCACGGGGTGCATTGCTGTTTGATGCACCGCCCTATCTCATTGAGTCAGAAGGCCGTACGACTTCGTCTCCCGACCGGGACCGCCGATGGACATCGCCCGCACCAAGCCGCCGACCAACCGCCGCCCCATGTACATCGGCATCGGCGTCGTGGTGTTCCTCGCGCTGGTGGGGGTGGCCCGGCTGAAGCCGGCGGCGCCGACCGTCGAGCGGCCCAGTCTCTCGATCGATTCGGTGGTATCCGGTCCGATGCTGCGCGAGGTGCGGGCGCCCGGCTCGCTGGTGCCCGAGCAGATCCGCTGGATCTCCGCGGTGGCCCCCGGTCGCGTCGAGAAGAAGCTGGTCCAGCCTGGCGAAAAGGTGACCCCGCAGACCGTCCTGATGGAGCTCAGCAATCCGGATGTCGAAATCCAGTTGCTCCAGGCCGAGCGGCAGCTGACCGACGCGCAGGCCCAGCTGGTGGCCCTCCAGGTGAGCCTCGAGACGCAGCGACTCACCCAGGCCGGGGTCGTGGCGCAGACCCGCTCCGCGTATTACGAGGCCGAGCGCGACGCCAGGGCCGCGAACTCGATGGTGGACCGCCAGCTGATCTCGGCATTCGAGGCCGCCAAGGCCAGGGAGCATGCCGCCGAGCTGACCGAACGGCTGGCCATCGAGGAGGAGCGCCTCAAGCTCATCACCGACAACATCCCCGCCCAGCTGTCCGTCCAGCGCGAGCAGGTGGCGCGGCTCAAGGCGGTCGTCGCCTTCCAGCGCTCGCTGGCCGGGGCCATGGTCGTCCGGGCGGGCGCCAACGGCGTGCTGCAGGAGCTTCCGCTCGAGGTGGGCCAGTTCGCCACCAGCGGCACCACGATCGCCAAGGTGGTCCAGCCCGACCGGCTCAAGGCGGTGCTCCGGGTCCAGGAGAACCTGGCTCGCGACGTCGCGCTCGGCCAGACCGCCGTCATCGACACGCGCAACGGTTTGGTCCGCGGGCGCGTCTCACGTATTGACCCGTCCTCATCCGGCGGGATGGTGACGGTGGACGTGATGCTGACCGAGCCGCTGCCGAAGGGCGCCCGTCCCGACCTCAGCATCGACGGCACCATCGAAATCGAGCGCATCGGCCAGGTCCTCCACGTGGGCCGCCCCACCTACGGCCAGGCCAACAGCACCATCGGCCTCTTCCGGCTGATGCCGGGGGGCGACGAGGCGGAGCGGGTCCAGGTGACCCTGGGCCGCACCTCCGCCAACGCGGTCGAGATCGTCTCCGGCCTCAGCGCCGGCGACCTGGTCATCCTGTCCGACATGAGCCGGTTCGACGCCGTCGACCGGGTGCGCGTGAAGTAGTCCACTGACCAACCCAGGAGCGCCCGTGACTTCCTCCTCCCAGCCGCTGATCCGGCTCGAAGGCATCCAGAAGGTGTTCTACACCGACGAGGTCGAGACCCACGCCCTGTCCGAGGTGCACCTCGAGGTGCAGCGCGGCGAGTACGTGGCGATTGCCGGGCCGTCGGGCTGCGGCAAGACCACGTTGCTGTCCCTCCTCGGCCTGCTCGACACGCCGACCGGCGGCGAGTACTGGCTGGACGGCAAGCCGGTGGCGCAGCTCTCCCCCGCGGACCGCGCGCGCATCCGCAACCTGGAGATCGGCTTCATCTTCCAGGCCTTCAACCTGATCGGCGACCTGACGGTGTATGAAAACGTCGAGTTGCCGCTCACGTACCGGGGCATGGCGCCCGCCGAGCGGAAGCAGCGGGTCATGTCGGCGCTGGAAAAGGTGGGCATGAGTCACCGGGTGAAGCACTACCCGGCGCAGCTCTCCGGCGGCCAGCAGCAGCGCGTGGCGGTGGCGCGCGCGGTGGCGGGCGAGCCGCTCATCCTCCTGGCCGACGAACCGACCGGCAACCTCGACTCCACCAACGGCGAGGCGGTCATGCACCTGCTGCAGGAGTTGCATCGCGGCGGGGCCACCATCTGCATGGTGACGCACGACTCGCGCTACGAGCGGCACGCCGACCGCGCCATTCACCTGTTCGACGGGCGGATGGTGAGCAATCCGGCGCTCGAACTGGCCACGGCCTGAGCGGAAGCCGGCGACCGGGTGGTCTCTCTGCGCAGCACCCTCCGCTACGCGCTCCGCACCCTGCGGCGGAGCCCCGGCTATGCCGCGGTCGCCATCCTCACGCTGGGGCTGGGGATCGGGGCCAACACCGCGATCTTCTCGGTCATCAACGCAGTGGTGCTCCGCCCGCTCCCCTACGACCAGCCGGAGCGGCTGGTCGTGCTCA
>DAOMFQ010000120.1:0-7117 GCA_035429905.1 Gemmatimonadales bacterium | reverse complement strand
TTCAGGGGCACGTCGGGGCGCACCGCTGCGTCCCTACGCGCCGTTCGTTGCACGATAGACGAAGTGAAAACGCTGCACGACGGTGATGATCGAGGCCACCGCGAGGATCGCCACGATCCCTTCCAGCACGAGCGCCCGGGGCCCCGCCCCGACCAGCATGGAGGCGAGCCCGAGCCCGACGATCCGCTCCGCCCGCTGGGCGATGCCGATCCGGCAGTCGACCCCGATGCCCTCGGCGCGGGCCCGGGCGTAGGACACCACCAGCGAGGCGAGGGTGGCCACCATGGCCAGGATGATCGCCAGGTTCCGGTAGGCCACGTCCGGCGCGTGCAGCAGGTAGGCGGCGATCCCGATGAAGGTGGCGCCGTCGCCGATGCGGTCGAGGGTCGAGTCATAGAACGCGCCGAACCGGGTACTGGCACCGCTCTCCCGCGCCACCGAGCCGTCCAGCGTGTCGAGCAATCCGCTCAGCAGGAGCAGGAACCCGCCCAGGCGGATCCGGCCGAAGCCGTAGCAGAACGCCGACGCCACGACCAGCACGGTGCCGACGGTCGTGATGGTGTTGGGCCGGACGCCGTTACGGACGAGCCACCGGACCAGCGGTCCGGTGGCGGTGTAGTATCCGCGTTCGACGGCTGACAGCGCTTGGTTCACCGGCCGCTCGGACCTCGAGAAAAATCGAAATTCGGGACCCTTCAGAGCGGCGAAAACATAACCGGGAGAGGGGGTTAGGGCAATTCAGGGGCGTGGAAGCGGGGAAGCGGGGAGGCGGGCGGAGCGGGGGTAGAGGAGGGCGGCCTGGCTGCGCAGGGCAAAGGCCTGCAGCTCGGCCGGCCAGCCGGCCATGGCCGCCTCCGGCGCGGCGCCCCCGGCCAGGTCCTGCCTCAACTCGGAATTGCCGGCCAACCGGTCGAACTGGCCGGGGGTCCACTTGAACTGTGCGGGGTGCACGTCGCGGATGACGGCCATCATGGTGACGGCCGTGGCGGTGGGATCGTACGCCGCGCGATCCGTTACCGTCAGGCGGATCCCCGCGACCCGGGTGTTGGGGTACTTCGCGTCGCCCGGCTTCTTGGGCCGGAACCGGACGCCGGCAAACCGGACTCCGGGCAGGTGGGCGGCCCGGAGCCGGGCCAGCACCTTCGTCGTGTCCATCCAGGGGGCGCCGACCTGTTCGAAGGCGTGGTCGGTCCCCCGCCCCACGCTCAGGTTGGTCCCCTCGAAGAGGCAGAGCCCCGGATAGTGAAAGAGCGCCTCCAGGGAGCGGAGATTCGGGCTGGGCGGAACGAACGGAAGCCCGGTCTGGTCCAGGTCCATGGCCGGCGACCACCCCATGACGGGCACGACGGTGAGGTCGGCGCCGATGCGTAGCTCGGCGTTGGCCAGGCGGGCCAGCTCGCCCAGCGTCATGCCGTGCCGCATCGGGATGGGGAGGACCCCCACGAGCGAGGAGTAGGCCGAGTCGAGCACATTCCCCTGCACCGTGCCCCCGATGGGATTCGGCCGGTCGAGCACGACGACGCGCTTTCCGCTCAAGACGGCGGCCCGCATCACGGCCACGGTGGTGCCGAAATAGGTGTAGTACCGGGCCCCGACGTCCTGCAGGTCCACGAGGAGCACGTCGAGTCCGGCCAGCGTGGCCGAGATGGCGGCGGTATTCTGGAGGTAGAGACTGTAGATTGGGAGGCCGGTGACGCTGTCGGTGGCGTGGGGCACCGCCGCGCCGGGGTCCGCCGCGCCGCGGTAGCCGTGTTCGGGGCTGTACAGCGCCACCAGTTCCAGCCCCCCGGCGCGCAGGCGGTCCACGTCGCTCACACCGGCCGCATCCACGCCGGCCTGGTTGGTCACCAGCCCGACCCGGGCGTGGCGCACCACCGATAGCGAGTCCGACAGCAGCACCTCGATGCCGGGACGCACCGCGTGTGCAGGCTCCGGCACGGGGGCCACGGCGGCCCGGGGACCACCGCAGGCCGCGAGCACGCCCACCACCCCAACCAGGATCGTCTGCCGGTGTCTCACGCCCGCCTCGCCACGTTCACGGTGGTTCTGCTCGCCTGCGCGGCGTCCACGCCGCCGGCGCCGCACCCTGCGCCGGTATCGGCGCTGCCGTCGCCCATCGTCCTCGAGCCCCGGACCACGACCGATCGGGTGGACCGGCTGCTGGACAGCCTGCCGCTCCGCGCGAAGGTGGCCCAACTCGTGATGCCGTGGATTCCGGGCACCTACGCCGCGGCGGACGACCCCGGCTTCGTGAAGGCGCGCGCCTGGGTGGACTCGCTGGAAGTCGGCGGGATCATCGCCTCCATCGGCTCGCCGCTCGACATCGCGGCCAAGCTCAACGTGCTGCAGCAGTCCGCGCCGATCCCGCTGCTCATCGCCTCCGACCTCGAAGGCGGCACCGCCATGCGATTCAACGGCGGCACCGCCTTCCCCACCAATATGGGGGTAGCGGCCACCGGCCGGGAGTTGGACGCGTACGAAATGGGCCGGATCACGGCCCTCGAGGGGCGCGCGGTCGGCATCCATCTCGACTTCGCCCCGGTGGCCGACGTGAACAACAACGCGGCCAACCCGATCATCAACACCCGCTCGTTCGGCGAGAATCCCGACGCGGTGGCGATGCTGGTCTCCGCCGAGATCCGCGGGCTGCAGGAGCACGGGATGCTGGCCACGGCCAAGCATTTTCCCGGGCACGGCGACACCGGCACCGATTCGCACATCGCGCTGCCGGTCGTCGACCAGCCCTGGACCCGCCTCGATTCAGTCGAGCTGGTGCCGTTCCGCGCCGCGATCAAGAGCCGGGTCGCCGCCGTCATGTCGGCCCACATCGCGCTGCCGGGCATCGACAGCGGCCGGGTGCGTCCGGCCACGCTCACCCCCTCGCTGCTCACCGGCCTGCTCCGCGACTCGCTCGGCTTCGACGGCCTGGTGGTGACCGACGCGCTCGACATGGGCGCCGTGGTGAAGGAGTACGGCGTCGGGGAAGCGGCGGTGCTGGCGCTCCTGGCCGGCGCCGACCTCCTGCTGCAACCGGCCGACCCGGGTGCCGCCATCGACGCCGTCGTGGCCGCGGTCGAGCAGGGCCGGGTCACGCAGGCGCGGCTCGACGCGTCGGTGCGCCGGGTGCTCGAGTTGAAGCGCCGGCTCGGCCTCTTCAAGCGCCGCACCGTGCCGCTCGATGGCGTGATGGACGCGGTCGGCACGGCGGAGCACCAACTCATCGCCCGGGACGTGACGGCCCGCTCGCTGGTGCTGGTCCGGGACAGCGGCGGGGTGGTGACGCGCCTCCGGAGCGGCCCGCAGCCGGTGTCGCTCCTCACCTACGCCGACGACCCCGCCAGCGGCCTCGGCGCAACGCTGGGCAACGAGCTGCGCGCGGCCGGATACCAGGTGACCAGCTTCCGGCTCTGGCCGTCGAGCGGGCCCGCCAGCCTCGACTCGGCGCGCGTCGCGCTCGCGGCGTCGCCGATCGCCCTGGTGGCCGCCTCGGTACGCGTCAGCGCATGGCGCGGCACGATCAGCCTCCCCACCGACGTGGCCGCGCTGGTGGACAGCTCCGCGCGCGTTCGGCCGACGGTGCTGGTGTCGTTCGGGTCGCCGTACCTGCTGAGCCAGACGCCCGCCGTGCAGGGGTACCTGCTCGCCTGGGCCGCGCGGCCCATCAACGAGCAGGCCGTGGCCGCGGCGCTCCGGGGCACGGCGGACATCTCCGGCCGGCTCCCGATCACGCTCGATTCGGCCAACGCGATCGGCGGCGGCCTCCAGGTGAGAGCCAGCCGGTGAGAAGAGGGGCGGCGCTCCTGCTCGCCGCCCTCGCCTGTGCCCCGCGCACCCAGCCGGGCACGGTACCGCTCGCTCGCAAGCCCGACTGGCGCCCGCTCCGGCATTTCGTCGACAGCGCGGTGGCCGCCGGGGCGGCGCCCGGCATCGTGGTGGCCGTGAGCTGGCCGGGGCATCGCTACGTATACGGGACCGGTCACCTGGGCGACGGCCTGCCCGCCCGACCGAACGGCAAGACGGTCTACGATCTTGCCTCGCTCACCAAGGTGGTGGGGCTCACCACCGCCCTGATGTGGGCGGTGGACGAAGGGCGGCTCGACCTCGACGCGCCCGCGGCGCGCTATGTGCCGGCCTTCCAGGATCCCGGCACCGACAGCGTGACGCTCAGGCTCCTGCTGGCCCATGCGAGCGGGCTCCCCGCGTGGCGCCCGCTGTATCTCCTCGCCAGAAGCCGGCGCGGCGTCTTCGCCGTGGTGGACAGCACCCCGCTGGACACCCTGCCCGGAACGCGCTTCGTGTACTCCGACCTGGGCGCGATTCTCCTCACGCAGGCAGTTGAAGCGGCCTACGGCGAGCGGATCGACTCCCTCCTGACCCGCCGGCTCTTCGGTCCGCTCCGGATGCGTTCCACGACCTACAATCCTCCGGTCGCCTGGATCCCGCGCGTGGCCCCGACGGAGTTCGACCCGTATCGGGGCCGTGTCATCCGCGGCCAGGTGCACGACGAGAACGCCTGGCGGATGGATGGCGTGTCGGGACACGCCGGGATCTTCTCCACCGGGAACGACCTGCTCACCTTCGGTGAATGGTGGATGGCGCACGCCTCCGACTCGGTGGTCCGCGCCTTTACCGTTCCGCAGCAGCTGCCCCCCGGTTCCCCCCGCGCCCTGGGCTGGGAGGTGCCGACGGCGGACAACACCGGGAGCGGCTACCTGTCGGCGGGGAGCGTGGGGCACACCGGGTTCACCGGCACCAGCCTCTGGATGGACCCGACGCGCCGGATCGTGATCGTCGTGCTGGCCAACCGGGTGCACCCGACCCGCGCCAACGAGCGCTTCGCCGGGGTGCGCCGCGGCGTCGGCGACCGGGTGCTCACCGCGCTGGATCCTGCACTCGCCGGTGTGGCGGGGACGCCGCGTTGACAGGCACTGGCCGCCGTCCCTAGCTTTGAGGCGTCACCCAAGGAGCAGTTCATGACCACGCACGCACAGACCACCGGATTCCAGCTCGTCCTGACCGACAAGGCGGCGGAAGAGGTGCGCAAGTTCATCGCGGCCGAGGACGTTCCGGCCGACTCGGCCGGCCTCCGGATCTCGGTATTGCCGGGCGGCTGCAGCGGCTTCAAGTACAGCCTGAACGTCGAGGAAAAGGCGCTCGAGGACGACGTGGTCCTCGACATCAACTCCGTCCGGGTGTTCGTCGACGGGTTCAGCATGCAGTATCTGACCGGCGTCACGGTGGACTACGTGTCCTCGATGCAGGGCAGCGGGTTCACCTTCTCGAACCCCAACGCGACCGGCGGCTGCGGCTGCGGGAGCAGCTTCACGGCGTGAACGTGGTGCCTCACCTGGACCCCGGCTTTCGCCGGGGTGACTGCACGACGAGGCCAGAACCGAATTGAGTGCCGAGAGGGGGGATCGTTCCCCCCTCTTTCCGTACCCCCTCCCCCGCCCGCCTCCACCCCGAGGCCGCATGGCACCGCTCGATTTCGCCGTCATCCTGGCCTACTTCGCCCTCACGGTGGGCGCCGGCTTGTGGGTGTCGCGGCACCAGACCACGGCCGGGGACTACTTCCTGGGCGCGCGGAACCTGCCCGCCTGGGCCATCCTCTTTTCGATCGTCGCCACGGAAACGTCCGCGCTCACCGTGATCTCGGTGCCGGGGCTCGGGGCGCGCGGCAACCTGACCTTCCTGCAGCTCACGTTCGGGTATCTCATCGGGCGGATCGGCGTGGCAATCTGGCTCCTGCCCGGATACTTCAGCGGCAGCCAGGATACCGCGTATCAGCGGATCGAGAAGCGGTTCGGCTCCACCAGCCGGCGCCTGGTATCGGTGGTCTTCCTCGTCACGCGGCTCCTGGGCGACGGCGTGCGGATCTTCGCGGGCTCGATCCCGCTCGCGCTCCTGACCGGGTGGTCGATTCAACTGTCGATCCTGCTGATGGGCGGGCTCACGCTGCTCTATACCCTCGTCGGCGGCCTCAAGGCCGTCGTGTGGGCAGACGTCATCCAGCTGGCGGTGTACGTGGCCGGCGGCATGGCGGCGTTGGGCATCGCGTGGCACCTGGCGGGGGGAGTGGGCACCTCGCTCGGCCTCGCCGCGGCGGCGGGGAAGCTGCAGGTGCTCAATCCGCTGATCAGCTTCACGCAGACCTACACGCTGCTGGGCGGGCTGGTGGGCGGTGCGCTGCTCTCCGCCGCCTCGCACGGCACCGACCAGCTCATCGTCCAGCGCCTGCTGGCCACGCGGTCCCTGCGCGATGCCCAGTTTGCGGTCATCGGATCCGGCGTCGTCATCATCCTGCAGTTCCTGCTCTTCCTCCTGGTGGGCTCGGCCATCTGGTCGGCCGGACTCGCCCCCGACGGGATGAAGGCCGATGAGATCTTCCCGCGGTTCATCCTCGGCAACCTTCCGGCCGGCCTCGCGGGGCTGCTGGTGGCGGGGATCCTCGCGGCCGCCATGAGCACCATCAGCTCGTCGATCAATGCCCTCGCCAGCTCGATGACCCACGATCTCTATGCCAACTGGACCGGCGTGACGGACCCGGTCCGGCTCTACCGCGTCGGTCGCATCTTCTCGGCGGTGTGGGGGTTGGCGCTGATCGGGGCGGCGTTCTTCTTCGAGCGGCTCGGGCACGCAAGCGACACCCCGGTCGTGGTGCTCGCGCTCTCGATCGCGTCCATCACCTATGGCGCACTGCTCGGCACCTACGTCCTCGGAGGCCGGGTGGCCCGAGCCCGCGGGCGCGACGCGGTGGGCGCCGTGCTCTTCTCCGTCAGCGTGATGCTGGTCGTGGTCTTCGCCGCCAGGCTGGCCGCCTTCCCGGCGTTCGGGTGGCTGGCGACGGTGGGCACGCTGGCCTGGCCGTGGTACGTTCCCCTCGGCACGGCGCTCACCATCGCGGCCGGTGCCGTGCTCGCCTCGTTCCCGCACCCGGAGCCTGCTTCATGAGCGCAGTCCTGATCGGCGTGGACGTCGGCGGGTCCAAGACGGCCGTGTCGGTGGGTGAAGCCGCCCACGTCCTCGGCCGGGCCCTCGGGCCCGGGGCCGCGGTGCGCCCCGGGCGTGCCATCGCTTCCGCTGCCATCATTGCGGAGACGGTGCGGAAGGCGCTGGC
>DAOMFQ010000119.1:2735-7256 GCA_035429905.1 Gemmatimonadales bacterium | reverse complement strand
GGGCTCAACCTGTACTACGCGGTGAGCAACCTGGCCAGCGTGCCGCAGCAGTGGCTCATCAGCCAGGAGCGGTTGAAGCTGGCGGCGCTGCGCGAGGGCAACGCGAAGAAGTAGCTTCCTCTCCATGTTCACGGACACGATCGCGGCGCTCGCCACCCCTCCCGGCCGGTCGGCACTCGCGGTCGTCCGGCTCTCGGGCCGCGACGCGTTCAGGGTCGCGGCCCGCGTCGTGCCGAGCTTCACCGCCACGCCGCCCAGAACGGCGCAGCTCGCCATGTTCGTCGATGGGAGCGGCGCGCCGATCGACCGCGGACTCTACACCGTCTTCCCCAATCCCCACAGCTACACCGGCGACGACCTGGTCGAATTCTCCTGTCACGGGGGGCTCGTGGTCCCGGTGCGTCTCCTGGCTGCGTTGCTGGCCGCCGGGGCCCGGGCCGCACTGCCCGGGGAGTTCACCCGCCGCGCCGTGCTCAACGGCCGCATGGACCTGTTGCAGGCCGAGGCGGTGGGCGACCTCATCGACGCCACGGCGGCGGCCCAGGCGCGCTCGGCGCTGCGGCAGCTGGACGGGGGGCTGTCGCACCGGCTGGCCGAGCTCCGCAGCGCCCTGCTCGACACCGAGTCGCTCTTCAGCTACGAGATCGACTTCCCGGGGGAGGACGACGGGCCCGTGGCGCCGGAGCGGGTCGTCGAGCGCATGACCGGCTTGCAGGCGCGGATCGGGCGGTTGCTCGCCACCGCTCCCGCAGGCGAGCGATTGCGGACCGGCGCGCTGGTGGTGCTGGCGGGTGCGCCCAACGTGGGTAAGTCCTCACTCTTCAACGCGCTGCTCGGCACCGACCGCGCGATCGTCACCGAACAGCCGGGCACCACGCGCGACGCGATCGAGGCCCACACGGAGTTCCTCGGCTGGCCGGTGCGCCTGGCGGACACGGCGGGCCTCCGCGAGTCGAGCGACGAGGCGGAGCGGCTCGGCGTGGGGTTCAGCCGGCGCTACGTCGAGGCGGCGGACGTGGTGGTTCTCTGTGAGGGAGATGCCGGGGAAGCGGGGAAGCGTGGAGGTGTGCCCGAGGGGTGGTCGCTCGCCGGGACGATGATCCCGGTGCGGACGAAGGCGGACTTGGCTCCCTCCCCGCCTCGCCGCTTCCCCGCTTCCCCGCTCGCTACTTCCGCCGTGACCGGCGAAGGGCTGGACACGCTCAAGGAAGCGGTGGTCCGCGCCGCCTTCGCTGGGCAGGCCTCCCTTGCGGACTTGGAACCCGTCCTCACCCGCGAGCGGCACCGGATTGCGCTCACCCGGGCGCAGGGCGCCCTCGCCGCTGCATTGCCGCAGGTCCTCGAGCGAGGAGACCCGGTGCTGGCCGCCCATCACCTGCGGGATGCGGCGCGCGCGCTCGAGGAGCTGATTGGCGCGGTGGATATCGAAGAGGTGCTGGACCGGGTGTTCCGGAGCTTCTGCGTGGGGAAGTAGGGGCGGAACGTCAAACAGGGTAGGGCGGCCTCTCCTTGCACTCGTTGTGCGTTCCATCGCAGAACGGGTGTTCCTTGCTGTGCCCGCACCCGCAGAGCTTGACGATGCCGGCGCGCTTCTCGACGGGGCGCGGCAGAACATTACCGTCGCGGTCCTGGATGACCACCTCGCCCTCGATGGAAATACTCCCCGACGGCTTGATGGTGATGATGACCGGCTTCACGCCACTCCTCTCGCCGCATCGTCCGCCGCCTGCACCTCGTCCGCCGCCGACCGGAGCGCCGCCGCGATGCCATGCTCCCGGGCCAGTGCCTCCGTCATCCGGTGGCCGAGGTAGTAACCGCTGCGCTCCGGGATGACCTTGCCCTGGACCAGGCGAGCCGCGGGGCTCATGCCGCCGGAGAGGTAGCGGAGCCGGAGCCCAAGCGCGCAGCGGTCGAGGTCGGGAGCGACCGCGCGGGTCAGGAAGGCCTCGAGCTCCCGGAGCCGGTGATACTGCCGGCGGGTGTATCCGAAATAGTCACTCAGCCGGAACCCCGGTGCCACTGCCTCCGCGGCCCGCACCGCCAACCCCTCGTTGACCAGCAATTCCCGCAGCGTGGCCCGCCGTCCCGTTTCCCAATAGTCGTAGTAGCCGCCCGATTCCGCGACCAGGCGACGGAGGTCGCTCCGGCTCGTGGGCGAGGTGTAGCGCACCGTGTGCGCCATCTCGTGGGCCACCCAGAGCGGGAGCAGGTCGGGGGTGAGCCCGAGGCCGTAGGTCTGAGGGTTGGCACGGGCGGTGAAGTGCTCGAGGCAGATGAAGGCCACCCCCCGGCCGCCCACCACCAGTTCGCCGGCGTTGGCGCCGCCCATGCCGATCATCAGGTAGCAGTCGGTCGGCCGGTCGAGTTGCAGCACCTCCTCGGCGCGGGCCAGTGTCTCCTCGACGATGCGCACAACGTCGACACCCGCCAGCAGGGCGTGCAAGTCACTGCGGTCCGCCGCCAGCGCGTTGCGGATGACTTCCGCGGCGGCCGGTGAGCCCGGCTCGAGCACGTAATTCCGCCAGTAGGCGGTCAGGATGGCGCTGTGGGATTCGAAGTACTGGTGCCAGGCCGCTTCACGGTCGGCGTCGGCGAGCACGGCGAGAAAATCGGGGACGAGATTGATGAGCACGCGCCAGAATAGGAAAGTTCGGCGCGCGATGCAAGTGGGTTGACAACGAATCGGTGGGGACGCGAGGAAGCGGAGAGGGACACGCCGCGCAATGTCAAGCGCTGGCGCGCTAGTGCCGCTTTCGCTTCGACACTTCGTCGAGGAACTTGCGCTCGGCGGGCGTCAGGCTCGCGATGCCCTGGCCGCTGATCTTGTCCAGGAGTCGGTCGGTCTCGATCGCGACGGCATCGCGACCCGGTTCGGCGTCCCGCGGCCGGCGTGGCACCGGCGTGTCGGAGCGCTCCGCTTCCCGTGACCCGGATTGCACCATGACAGCGCGCTCCGCCAGCCGCGGACGCGGCACCCGCGCCGGGCCAGCCAGCCGCTGGAACCGAAAGAAGAGAAACGCGAAGACCGCCCCGCCGAGGTGGGCGATGTGGGCCACGCCGTCGCCGGGCGCGAGCAGCGCGAACGCCAGGTCAAACGCCAGGAGCGCGATGACCAGGGTGCGGGCGCGGATCGGCCAGGGCAGGGGGAAGACCATCAGTTCGGCCTCGGGCCAGAACATGGCGAATGCCACCGCCACCCCCAATACGGCCGCCGAGGCACCCGCCACGGCGCCGGGCTGCAGGGCGGCGAGCCCCAGCGAGAAGAGGGCTCCCCCCAGGCCGCAGTACAGATAGAACAGGATGAAGGACCTGCCGCCCATCCGCTCCTCGACCCGCGTGCCGAGCGAGTAGAGAATCAGCATGTTGAACGCGAGGTGCAGGAGCCCCGCATGGACGAACATGTAGGTCAGGAAGGTCCACGGATGCCGAAGGGCGGCGTGGATGTCCGGCACAAACACCAGGGCGGGCACGGCCGACGGCACGAGCGCCTTGAGGAGCAGGAGCACGACCGCGTTGGCGACGATGAGTCGCCAGACCCAGGGGGAAGGACGCGGCAGGCCGTACATGCTCATGCTACTCCGATGGTGCGGACCCCAGGATCCGCGCCGAGCGGCAGATCCGGTCGCAGAGTTCGGGGAACTCGATCCCCACCGCCCGGGCCGACTGCGGGAGCAGGCTGGTGGCGGTCATGCCGGGCAGGGTGTTCACCTCTAAACAGAAGAGCGCACCCTCCGGTGTCAAGCGAAAGTCGACCCGGCTGTACCCGCCCAGCTTCAGGGCGCGGTGGGCTGCGAGGGCGAGCCGCTGGCAGTCCGCGGTCAGCGCGGGGGACAAGTCCGCCGGGAAGATCTCCTCCGACATGCCCGGGGTGTACTTGCACTCGTAGTCGAAGATCTCGTGCTGCGGGATGATCTCCCCCACGGCGAGGGCCTGGTCGTCGAGGACCCCCACGGTGAGTTCCCGGCCGGGCACGAAGGCCTCGACCATCACTTCGTCGTCGTACTTCGCCGCCAGCGCGACGGCTGGCTCCAGCTCCGCCGCCTTCCGGACCACCGAGAGGCCCACGGTCGACCCCTGCTTCGACGGCTTGACCACCACCGGCCAGCCGAACCGGCGCTGGACTTCTGTCAGCGAAATCGGTGCCATGGCCCAGTCGGCAGTGGCCACGCCGGCCGCCCGGAAGAGCCGCTTGGAGATGTCCTTGTCCATGGCGATGCCGCTCGCCATGGGCCCGCTGCCGGTGTACGGCACGCCGATGATCTCGAGGAGCGCCTGGAGCGTGCCGTCCTCGCCGGTGCCGCCGTGGAGCGCCAGGAAGATCACCTCGGCGTTGCGGACCACCTGCAGGTCGCCCAGGCCGGACACCAGGAGCCCGCGCTCGAGGGAGCGGAGCTTCTCGATGGAAGGCGGGGCAACCCCGACGGTGCCACCGAGCTCCCGCGCCTCCTCCGCCTCGGGGATGTAGCCGCGCGCGGTGTCCACCACCGCCACCTCGTGGCCGCACTTGCGCAGCGCGGCGAC
>DAOMFQ010000119.1:0-2635 GCA_035429905.1 Gemmatimonadales bacterium | reverse complement strand
ACGTCGTACCGGCTGACGATGCCGATCAGCTTGCCGTGCTGTTCGACCAGCGCGGCGGGCAGCTCGCGGGTGAGCATCGGCGCCAGGCGGTCCGAGGGGAAGCCGGCGTCCACCACCGGGAGCGACGCTTCCATCACCTCGCGGACCGGACGATCGAGCAGGGTGGGCTGGGCGAGCGCCCGCGTCATCAGGACGCCCTCCGTGAGCGTCCCGATGGAGCGGCCGTCCTCGAGCACCGGGATCTGGCTGACGCCCCAGGTGCTCATCAGCCCGAGCGCCTGCCGCACCTGCGCCGAGGGGGCCAGGCTCACCAGCGCGGGATGGGTGCCCTGGCGGCGGGCCAGGAGGTCCGCCACGGTGATGCGGGGCACCTCGAGCAGCTGATTCTCCTGCATCCACTCGTCGTTGAAGAGCTTGCTGAGGTATCGCTCCCCGGTGTCACAGAGGATGGTGACCACGCAGGCCGCGGGGTCGTCCACCTCGCGCGCCACCTGGAGCGCCAGCGCCACGTTGAGCCCCGCCGATCCGCCGAGGAGCATCCCCTCCTCGCGCGCCAGCCGGCGCGCCATGGCCATCGATTCGCGGTCGCCCAGCTGGCGGAACTCGTCGATGTGTTCGAAGAGGATGGTGGTCGGGATCTTGTCGCCGCCGATGCCTTCCACCTTGTAGGGAGCGCCCTCGCCCATGGTCTTCGTCCGGGCGTAGCCGGTGTACAACGAGCCCACCGGGTCGCCGGCGATCACGCGGATCTTCGGGTTCTTCTCCTTGAGGAACTTGCCGGCGCCGCTCACGGTCCCGCCGGTCCCGGCCCCGGCCACGAAGTGGGTCACTCGCCCGCCGGTCTGCTCCCAGATTTCGGGGCCGGTGGTCCGGTAGTGCGCCTCCGGGTTGATCGGGTTATAGAACTGGTTGGCCAGTACGGCGCCTGGCGTGTCCTTGACGATCTGCTTGGCCTTCATGACGTAGTTGTCTGGGTGGTCGGGCGGCACGGCGGTCGGGGTGATGACCACCTCGGCCCCATAGGCCTTGAGGAGCCGCACCTTTTCCTGCGACATCTTGTCGGGCATCGTGAAGATGCAGCGGTAGCCCTTGAGGGCGGCCGCCACAGCCAGGCCGACGCCGGTGTTGCCGCTGGTGCCCTCGACGATCGTGCCGCCCGCCTTCAACTCCCCCCGCCGCTCGGCGTCCTCGATGATCGCCAGCCCGATTCGGTCCTTGACCGAGCCCCCGGGATTGGCGTATTCCGCCTTGCCGTAGACGGGGGTCCGGACCCCCGCGCCGACCCGCCCCAGCCGGATGAGCGGCGTCCAGCCGATGGTATCGAGGACGTTGTCGTAGGGGGTGAGGTGTGGAGGCGTCATGGCGTGGTCCCCCCGGCGCCGGGGTGGCGGAAGTAGATCGGCTGCAGGAAGGACGCCGCCACCGGCACCCCGTCACGGCGTGCCGGTGCGAAGAGCAGACCCGGCGCGGCCGCCACCGCGGCGGAATCGAGCGCCGGGTACCCGCTCGACTCCTGCACCCGGGTCGAGTCCGGGACGAGCTTGCCGGTGCTGTCGGCAAAGAGCCGGAGGATGACCGTGCCCTCGATGCCCTGGTCGAAGAGCGCGGGAGGATACTCGACCGGCGTCTGCGCGTTGAGGGCCACCGGCGGGAGTTCGCTCGCCTGGTCGGAGGCCGGCTTCGTGCCTTCGGGCAGCGCAACAATGGCGCCCCGGTCTCGCGTGCATCCGAGGACGAACAGCGCAATGGCCAGCACGGTGCTTCGGTGCATCGGCACTCCCGGATTGGTCGTCGGTACCTACTCCTGCCCGGCCTGCTCCTGCAACTTCGCCAGCCGGTTCAACGCTTCGAGCGGGGTCATGCTGGACACGTCGAGCGCCCGCAGCGCCTCGAGCGCGGGATGCGGTGCGGCCTCGCCGAAGAGGGCAAGCTGCGTCGGATCCGGCGCCGGCAGCGGGGCGCCCGGCACCACGCGATGGGTACCCTCGAGGGTGCCGAGGACGGCGCGGGCCCGGGCCACGACGGCGTCGGGAAGTCCCGCCAGCTGTGCCACATGCACCCCGTACGAACGGTCGGTGCCCCCGGCTTCGAGCCGGTGGAGGAAGATGACCGTGTCCCCCGTCTCGCGCACGGCCACGTTGAGGTTGCGGGCGTGGGCCAGGCGCTCGGGGAGCTGCATCAGTTCGTGGTAGTGGGTGGCGAACATCGTCTTGCAGCCGACGCGGTCGTGCAGGTGTTCGCTGACTGCCCAGGCGATCGCCACGCCGTCGTAGGTGCTGGTGCCCCGCCCGATCTCGTCCAGCAACACCAGCGACGCCGCGGTGGCGTTGTGGAGGATGGCGCTGGTCTCGGCCATTTCCACCATGAAGGTGCTCTGGCCCTGCGCCAGGTTGTCGCTGGCCCCGACCCGCGTGAAGAGCCGGTCCACGATGCCGATCTCGGCGGCGTCAGCCGGCACGAAGGCACCCATCTGCGCCAGCACCACGCAGAGCCCGATCTGCCGGAGGATGGTGCTCTTGCCCGCCATGTTGGGGCCCGTCACCAGCAGGACCCGCTCCGCCTCGCTGAAGCGCACGTCGTTGGGCATGAACGCCTCGCGCGGCATCATCCGCTCGATGACCGCGTGGCGGCTGGC
>DAOMFQ010000118.1:0-7260 GCA_035429905.1 Gemmatimonadales bacterium | reverse complement strand
CGTCTCGGTCATCCGGGTGCCGCCCGCCTTGCTAGCGGCCAGCGCGATTCCGAAGTCGGCCACCAGGGCGCGGCCATCGTGCAGCAGGATGTTCTCGGGCTTGATGTCCCGGTGGATCACGTTGTGGCGGTGGGCGTAGTCGAGCGCGCCGGCCACCTCGGTGGCGATCCGCATCGCGTCGCCGATCGGGAGTTGCTTCTCCCGGTTCAGCCGGTCGCGGAGCGACTCGCCTTCCACGAACGGCATGACATAGAAGAGGAAGGAATCGGCCTCGCCGCTGTCGAAGAGCGGCAGGATGTGTGGGTGCTGGAGGTTGGCGGTGGTCTTGATCTCGGAGAGGAACCGCTCGGCACCGATCACCGCCGCCAGTTCGGGCCGCAGCACCTTGACCGCTACCTTGCGGTCGTGCCGGAGGTCCTGCGCCAGGTAGACGGTGGCCATGCCGCCGGCGCCGAGCTCGCGCTCGAGGCGGTAGCGGTCGGAAAGCGCGGCGGTGAGGCGGTCGGGAAGGGGAGCCAATGGAACCCGGGGTGGAGGACCGTGCATAGTATAGGAGGCAAAGGGCACGGCGGCTAGTTCGCTGGCCAGACTCGAACCGGCGCGGTACCTTGGTGGCGTCCCTGTATCCAACACCTTCCGGAGTCGCCATGCCAACCCCGACAGCGCGCCCCTTCGGCGCCTGCCTGACGCTCCTGTTGCTCGTACCCTCGACGCTCCCCGCGCAGATGCGCGCAAGCGAGCGGGCCGCCGTGTCCCAGACGATCGACGGAACGGTCATCACCATCGACTACGCTCGACCCCAGGTCCGGGGCCGGGACTCGCTCTTCGGCGGCGTCGAGCACTGGGGGGCGGTCTGGACTCCCGGTGCCAACTGGGCCACGACCCTCGAGGTCAACCGGCCCCTCAAGCTCGATGGCCACCCGTTGGCCCCGGGCAAGTACTCGCTCTGGCTGGTCATCCAGCCGGAGGAGTGGACGATGGTGATCGACCCGCGGCACCGGCTGTATCACTTTCCCTATCCCGACTCGACCGCCGACCAGATCCGATACCAGGTGAAACCCGGCACCGGGCCGTTCAACGAAATGCTGACCTTCACCTTCGAGAACGTGCGCGGCGACGAAGGCACCCTCTACCTCCGCTGGGGCACCACGCAGGTGACCTTCCACGTGGAGGTGGAGCCGAAGCACAAGCTGACCATGACCGCCGCCGCCGCGAAGCCGTACCTGGGGACGTACAACTTTCGCTGGACTGGGCAGGCTGACAGCGTGCCACCTTCGAAGACGACCCTGACCTATGAAAATGGCATGCTGATGGGACGCTGGGAGCCCGCGCCGTGGCCGGAGATCAGTACCTTCATCCTGGTGGAGATCAAGGAGGACTGGTTCCTCGTCGGGCAATGGGAGCAGGGCAGGTTGACGGACCTCGATGCGGACTGGGTCTTCGAGTTCGCGAAAAAGGGCGGCGCCGTGACTGGATACGAAGTCTGGGGCGAGAAGGACAAACCGGACGCGACCGCGACGCGGGAGTGAACGCGGTGCCCCTCCTCGTCCTCTTCGTCACCGCCTTCGTGGACATGATCGGGCTCACCATGGTGATCCCGCTGCTGCCCTTCTACGCCACCGACTTCGGCGCCGGCGCCACGATGATCGGCGTCCTGATCTCCGCCTTCTCCATCGCCCAGCTGGCCGTCGCGCCGTCGTGGGGTCGCTTCTCCGACCGGTACGGGCGCCGGCCGGCGATCCTGGCGGGGCTCCTCCTGACCGCGGTGGCCTACGTCCTCTTCGCCTTCGCCGGGTCGATCGTGGCGCTGCTGGTGTCCCGCCTCATCCAGGGCACCGGCGGCGGGACGATCGGGGTGGTGCAGGCGTATGTCGCGGACGCGTCGAAGCCGAAGGAACGCACCAAGAGCCTCGGCTGGCTCTCCGTCGTGACGAGCATGGGCGCCGTGGCGGGCCCCGCGTTCGGCTCCGCCCTGATCAGTGTCGGGGGGCGGCGCGCGCCGGGCCTCGCCGCCGCCGTGCTCTCCGTCCTGGTGGCGGTGTTCGCCTGGCGATTCCTCCGCGAGTCGTCCGAACTCAGGCAGACCACCAGCCACCCGGCGGCCTCCCCACAGACCAGTCGGGGCGCCATCCTCCGGGTGCTCACCCGGTGGCGGGAGCCCGCCCCGCGCCTCATCTGGATCTACACCATTGCCATCGGGGCCTTCTACGGCACTATCCAGACCGTGCCGCTGCTCCTCTCCAGCCGGTTCAGCGTCACCGAGTCGAACATCGGCTACTTCATCATGTACCTGGGCGGCATGGGCGTGCTGGTCCGCTCGCTCCTGCTGGGTCGGATGGTGGACCGGCTGGGGGAGGCCCGGCTGTCACGGATCGGCATCGTGATCCTGGCGCTCGGGCTCGCGTCCACCGGGCTCGCCACCGGGTATCCGCTGCTGGCGGCGGGCTTCACCCTGATGCCGGTCGGGACGGCCTTCATCTTTCCCTGCGTGACGGGGCTCCTGAGCACCGTGGTGGCGGCGAACGAGCGAGGGCTCTACATGGGAGTGCAGCACACCTTCGGAGGGGCGTCGCGAGTCGCGTTCCCGATCCTGGCTGGCTTCCTCATGGACCACGCCGGCGTCGGGGTGCCGTTCTGGCTGTCCGCGATACTCGTCCTGGTGACGCTGCCCCTGACCGCGACGCTCGCCCGCCACGTGCTGGACAAGAACCGCACCACCGGCGACCCGCTCGCGTCAGCGCTGGACGAGATGACAGGGGAGTACCCTGTCACGGGATCGGCGAGTAACGCGGCTCCACCGGCAGGTTCTGCATGAGGTAGCGCGTCAGCAGCGAGTAGACGTGCAGGGTCGTGCCCTGGCCCTCGCAGATGCAGTGGCTGCGGTTGGGGTACTCCATGAAGTCCACCGATTTGTTCAGCACGACCAGCTGGTTGAGCATCCGCTGGCTGCCCTGGAAGTGCACGTTGTCGTCGCCCGATCCGTGCACCAGGAGCAGGTGGCCCTTGAGCCCCTTCGCCTGGTAGATGGCCGAGGCGGAGTCGTACTTCGCGGCGTTGGGGCCGGGGAGCCCCATGTACCGCTCCTGGTAGATCGTGTCGTAGAGCCGCTCGTCCGGCACCGGCGCCACGCTCATCCCCACCTGGTACACTTCGGGGTAGCGGAACATCGCCTGCAGGGTGGACGACCCGCCCCCGCTCCACCCCCAGATCCCAACGCGTGTCGAGTCGACGTACGGCCGTGTCCGCGCCAGCGCCTGCACCGCCTGGGCCTGCTGCATGCTGGACAGGACGCCGATCTGCTCGTACACCGCCTTCCGCCAGGCGCGTCCCTTGGGCGCCGGCGTGCCCATGTTGTCCACGCTGGCCACCAGATAGCCCTGGTCGGCCAGCGCCTGGTGCCAGAGCCGCGTGCCTCCGCCCCAGGAATCGAGCACCGTCTGCCCCGCCGGCTCCCCATAGACGTACATCAGCATCGGATACCGCTTGGTCGGGTCGAAGTCCCTCGGCTTGAGCATCCAGCCGTCGAGGGTCGAGCCGTCGGCGATGGTCACGTGGAAGAATTCGCCGGGGGTCACGGCGGCCTTCACCTTGGCGGCGAGCTCGGTGTTGGCGGCCAGGACGCGCGCCACCGCATGACCGGGGAGGCTTACCAACTCGGTGACCGGCGGGGTGTCGAAGGTGGACCAGCTGTGGATGGCCCACCTGGCGTCGGGTGACACATTGTACCGGTGCGTTCCGGCTTCGCCGGCGGGCGTGATGCGCTCCACCTTGCCCTTGCCGTCGAGCCGCGTGCGCCAGAGATACTGCTGCGTCGCGTTGTCGGGGGAGGCGGTGAAGTAGAGCCAGCCGCCCTTCTCGTCCACCGCGGCGATACCGTTCGCATCATACGCGCCCGGCGTCAGCAGCCGGGCGGCGCCGGTGGAACGGCTCACGGCGTACACGTGGCGCCAGCCGTCGCGCTCGCTCAGCCAGAGAAACTCCCTGTTTCCCTTGAGCCACGGGATCTCATCGACGACGTCGAGCCAGGCCTGGTCGGTCTCGGTGGTGATGGTCCGGGTGCCGCCGGTGGCGGCGCTGGCCAGGATGAGCGCGTCGGTGTTCTGCAGCCGGTTCATCCGCTGCACCAGGACCGAGTCCGGGCCCGCCCACTCCATGAACGGGATGTAGTCCTCCCGCGGGTCGCCGGGGAGCCTGAGCCAGGTCGTCGGTCCGCCGGTGGCGCTCACCACGCCCGCCGTCACCGCCGAGTTGGTGGTGCCGGCCTTCGGGTACTGGATCGGGATGGTGAAGGGATAGGTGGAATCAGTGTTGTTGATCATCAGGAACGTGCCGACGCCGGTCATGTCGAAATGCCAGAACGCGATGCGCGCGCCGTCGGGCGACCAGCGGAAGCCGTCCCGGATTCCGAACTCCTCCTCGTACACCCAGTCGCTCATGCCGTTGACGTGGAGCGAATCGGCGCCCGTGGTGAGCCGGGTGATCGTGCCGTCGGCCAGCCGCTCCACGTAGATGTCACCCTTCCGGACGAACGCCACCCGGTCGCCCTGGGGTGAGAACTTGGCGTACATCATCGTGGAGGCGGGCGCGCCGGCGCCGCCCAGCTGCCGGAGCGCGCCGGAGGTGCGGTCGAGCACCCAGTAATCGCCGCGGGTGTTCTGCCGCCAGACCTGCTTCGTGTTGGTGAAGATCATCAGCTGCCTGGTGTCGGGCGACCAGGTGTAGTTGTCGATGGCGAGCGGCGTTGTGTCGCCGGCGGGCACCAGCGCCGCGGCCGCGATCAGGACGCTCCGTGCGCCGGTCTTCGCGTCGTACCGGACGATGTCGAACCCACCCTTCGTCGTCGCCGACCGCTCGAGCGTGGAGTACGCGGCGCCATTCTCGATCCAGCGGGCCGGGCCGAAGCGCTCCGGGGCGTAGTACCGTGAGGCGAAGATCTGCTGCAACGCCGCCGTGGTGGCGGCGGGGACTTGCGCGGCCACCGAGCGCGGCGCGAGGAGGGCGGACAGGGCCGCCAGCAGCAGGGCGTACCCGAGGGAGCGATTCCGATTCATTGCGAGAACTCCTGGTCACCGCGCCCGCGTTGCCGCGAGCTCCGGGAAGATGTTTTCCACCACGATCAATTCGTTGCCGGACTGGCCCCCGGCCCCCTGCCGGATCATCAGGAACCGGGCGTCATCCGGGGTGAGGTCCCACGACCGCACGCCCCCGACATATGGCTGGACGGAAAAGAGATCCTGCCGCCTCCCCATCGTGAACGCCGTGCCAGGGAGGACCTGCACGGTCGTCAGCGTGCCGCCGTTGGACACGTAGAGCAGCTCCCGCCCGTCGTGGCTCCAGTGCGGTTCGCCCCCTCCCGCGGTGGACACCTGCCATTTTGCGGCCGAGGTGCCCGGGAAGGGGCGGACGTAGAGCTCCATTTGCCCCGATTCATTGCTGCTGTAGGCCAGCCACCGTCCGTCGGGGGAGAGCGCCACGTCGAGCTCCTCGAACTTGGTGTCGAGCAACGTGACCGTGCCGGTGTCGGCGCCGAGGCGCTTCGCAAAGAGGTCCCGCGGCGTGGTCCGATACACCAGCCAGCGGCCGTCGCGCGACCAGAACCCCTCGTTGACCGTGCGCTCCGGATGGGACACGGCGAGCGTGGCCGGCGCGCTGCCGTCGGCGCGCTTGACCCAGAATTCGCTCCGGCCGGACTGGTTGGACACGAACCCGACGGAGCGGCCATCGGGGGTCCACGCCGGACGATAGTTCTCGGTGCCGTCAAAAGTCAGTTTGCTGAGCGGCCCGTCCGGCAGCTGCTTGATCCACAGCTGGTGTTCCCGCCCCTCCAGCGTACTGACGGCCAACTGGCGGCCATCGGGCGACAGGGCCACGGTCTGGAAATTCCCGACCCATCCCGAATCCACCGCCGTCGCCACCCCCTGCCGGGTCAGGTACACGACATCGGCCGACCCCGAGACCTGCGCCCCCTGCTCATACATCAGGGTGCCGGCACTGGAGAGCGTCAGGTCTACCGAGCCGAACGCCCGGCCGGCCACGCCGTTGGTGAGGGCGAACGCCTCGCCCGTCACGGCCAGCTTGCGGAGGTCGAACGGTGCGGCCATCAGGTCGCCGGTCTCGGTGACGTACACCAGGTGCCCCGTCGGCGCGTAGCGTGCCGTGAGGCCGCGCACCAGCGTGTGGTAGGCGCCGGTCTTGGAATCGAGGACCGCGACGTCGCTGGCGTCGCGGGTGCTGCGCTTCTGGATGGTGAAGAGGATGCCGCGCCCGTCCGGGAGGGCCTGGGGCCAGAAGTGATCCACCTCGCCCCTCGCCGTGTCCACGGTGGTCACCTGCTCGAGCCCGCCGCCGCCCGGGCGGACCCGCATCAGCCCCCGGGTGCCGCCGCCGGTGAGGCCGTCGTAATAGAGGTATCCGTCGGTGCCCCAGGTAAGGCCGTCGGCGCCAACCGCCGTGTCGGCGACGGTAATTGGCGGTGCCCCGGTGAGGGTCACCACCTTGATGGCGCCGGCGCCGTCGGTCCCGAAGGCGACCTGCTGGCCATCGGGCGAAAACGCGGGCTCGATGGCGCGGTCGGTGCCGGGGATCGGCGTGGCCTGGAGCTGATTCCGGTTCCGGAGCCAGAGCTGCTGGCCCTCGGGCCCGTCGCCGACGTAGACCAGCCGGGTTCCATCAGGTGACAGGGTGAAGCGGGTGCCTCGCGAGTTCGCCAGCTCCTGGCCCTTCGGCATCGCCATGGAATACCGGAGCACCGGGGCCTCCGGGGCCGGACGCATCCACCCCCAGAGGGCGACCGCGGCGACCACCGCGGCGACGGCCCAGCCGGCCAGCGTCAGGCGCCTCGCGCGCGGAGACACGACTCGCGCGCCTGGCAGCGAGGTGGTCGCCTTCGAGGCGTACGTGGGGCTGGCCAGCGCCGCCCCGAACTCCGCCGCGGTGGCGAACCGGTCGGCGGGGAGCTTCTCGAGGGCGGTGAGGACCGCCGCCTCCACCTGCGGCGGAATGGTGTGCCGCTGCGAGGTGAGCGAGCGGGGTGTTTCGGTCACGACGCGCGCGATGATGGCCTGCGCCGTGGGCCCCATGAACGGCGGCTCGCCGCAGAGCATCTCGTAGAGCACGCACCCGAGCGCGTACACGTCGGAGCGCGCGCTGATCTCGCGCTCGCCCATGGCCTGTTCGGGGCTCATGTAGTGCGGCGTGCCGAGGCTCATGCCGGTCTCGGTCATCCGGGTGCCGCCCGCCTTGCTGGCGGCGAGCGCGATG
>DAOMFQ010000117.1:0-7271 GCA_035429905.1 Gemmatimonadales bacterium | reverse complement strand
GAGCCGTACTGCGCCGAGGCGCCGTCCCGCAGGATTTCGATGCGGTCGATCATCCCGGCCGGGATGGCGTTGAGGTCCACGCCGCTTGACCCCGCCGCCATGCCGTACGCGAAGGTGTTCACCAGCGCCATCTGGTGCCGCCGCCAGCCGTTGATGAGCACCAGGCTCTGGTCGGGGCTCAGGCCGCGCAGGGTGAACGGCCGCACGATGTCCGTCGCGTCGGTGACCGACTGCCTCGGAAAGTTGACCGAAGGGGCCAGGTACTGGATGACCTGGCTCGTTTCGGTGGTCCCCTGATCGGTGATATCGGCGGTGGTGAAGACGTCCACCGGCACCGCCAGCTGGTCCGCGGCGGTGTGGGGCGCACGGGAGCCGACCGTCACGTTGATGGGCGACACCTGGATCGGGGTGGCTGTAAGCCGGAAGCTCTGCTCGACGACGTCCGAAGCGGCGACGGTGACCTTCACAGCCAGCGGCGAGTAGCCGATCCGGCGTGCCCGGAGTGTGTGGGGGCCTGCCGGGACGCCGCGGAGTTCGTACCGCCCCTCCGCCTGCGTCGTGGCGACGAGACCGGTGCCATCCACCGAGACGGTCGCGCCCTGGATCGGCGCGCCGCCCGAATCCACGACGACGCCTCGGACGGTGCCGGCCTGACCGAACAGCCTGGCGGGGATGGTGCACACGAGCAGGGCAAGGAGAAGGAACGGCAAACGAGGAATGCGCGACATCGACACCTCCGCAACGAGGGTGACCGTCGGGAAACGACTCCAGCGTTGGTGGCCTGTGCGTATCCGGCAGGGGGGAGGAGAGCGCCGGACGTTCCTCGCCTATATACGGGTCACGCGGGAAGCCGTCAAGCGGGGGACGGCGGCGCCGCGGGAGGGTCCAGGCTATCCCGGCGGCCAGCCCATCGGCCGCCCGCCGAGCACGTGGAGGTGGAGGTGGTCCACGCTCTGGCCGCCGTCCCGTCCGGTGTTGGTCACGACGCGGTAGCCGCCGGCGTCCAGCCCGAGTTCCGTGGCCACCTCCGCGCCGAAGGCCAGGAGCCGTCCCAGCAGCCGTTCGCCCTCGGGGCCGCGCGCGTCGCGCGCCGCGGCGTGGTGGGCCACGGGGATGACCAGCACGTGGATCGGCGCCTGCGGGTTCAGGTCGTGGAATGCCACTGCGTCCGCCGAGCGCCGGACGATCTTGGCGGGAATGTCGCCCGTCGCGATGCGGCAGAAAATGCAGTCAGCCATTGCGTCCTCGCTTCCGTGCCACGCTGGTGTAAACCGCTCCCGCCAGCGCGGCGGTCTCGAAGCGGAGGATGTGGTCTCCGAACCGAACCGGCGTGAAGCCCGCCGACTCGAACGCCCATCGCTCCTCCGCGGTGAACCCGCCTTCCGGCCCCACGGCGATCGTGACCGGTTCCGGACCCACGCCCGCGGGGGGCACGGCCCCATCGATCGCGGCCAGCCACCGGATGCCCGTGCGCGGCTCCACGGCGAACCGTTCCAGCGCGACGGGATCCCGTACGCGTGGTGCCCAGGTGGCCCCGCACTGCTTGATCGCCTCGAGGGTCCGCCGCCGGAACCGCTCGACCTGCGCCTCCCGGATCCGGGAGGCGACGCCGCGGGTGTGCTCCGTCTCGAGCGGCACGATTTCGGTGACCCCGAGTTCGGCCGCCTTCTCCACCAGCCATGCGAACCGGTCGCGCTCGCCGGCGCCGATGGCCAGGACGAGCGGCACCGGCTCCGCCTCCCGGTGGACCTCCCCCACCGTGACCACTGCGTCCTTCCGACCGAGTTCGAGCGTGCCCTCGCCCACCCCGCCGGCGCCGTCCAGCAGCCGGATGGACTCTCCCGCGCCGGCGCGCCGCACGCGCAGGTGGTGGACCTCCAGCGCATCGAGCACCAGCCGCGCGCCCGGCACCAGCGCGCCGGCGGGCACCAGCACGTTCACGGGAGCCGCCGGGCGGAGACCGCCCACCATCCCTCGTCGCGCACTTCCGCGATGAGTTCGAACCCCGCGGCCGCCAGCACCGGCCGGAAGAGCGGCGCTTCCGCCTCTTCCATCCCGGAAAAGATGGCGATCCCTTCGGGACGCAGCGCATCGCGAATGGCCGGGAGGAGCGTGATGTTCACGGTCCGCAGGATATTGGAGAGGAGCAGGTCCACCGGACCGAGGAGCGGTGCCAGGAGCGCCGCGTCGCCGTCGAGGAACCGGCAGGCGGCCGCCACCTGGTTGCGTTCGGCGTTGCGCACCGCGACGGGATTGGCCTCGTCGTCGATCTCGATGCCGGTGGCGCGAGCGGCGCCGAGGCGCACGGCGGCGATCGAAAGGATGCCGCTGCCGCTGCCGAGGTCGAGCACGGTCTGGCCCGCCTCCAGGTGACGCTCCAGCAGCGCGAGTGCGGCCCGCGTGGACCCGTGCTCCCCGCTCCCAAACGCCATTTCCGGGTCGAGCACCACGACCACATCGGCGTCGGTGGCTCCGCTGTCGGACCAGGAAGGCGCTACGACCAGGCGGCCGAACCGGCGCGGCGCGAGCCCGTCGCGCCAGCGGGTCGTCCAGTCCACCATGTCGAGGGGGCGGAGCCGGCCGGTGGCGGCCGGGTCGGTGCTCTCCGCGAGTGCGCGGACCAACCTGCGCGCGGCGGCTTCATCCTCCGCAAATGTGATGAGGGTCCCGTCGTCCCGCTCCTCGATGGCCTGCCCGGTCCGCGATACCAGCCAGGCCGCCAGGGCCTCGCCGGTTTGGGCGGGGGCCGAGGGCGTCACGTCCACGGCCCACCAGCCCATCAGCCGATGGCCTCGCGAATCCGCGTCCAGAAGCCCTTGTCGTGGCTGGGCGGTTCGCCCTCGTGCGCCGCGAGCTCGCGGAAGATCCGCTCCTGTTCGGCCGTCAGGCGCTCGGGGGTCCAGACGTTGATGCGGATGTGCAGGTCGCCCCGGCCCGACTGCCCGAGCCGCGGGAGGCCCTTCCCCTTCAGCCGCAGGACCGCGGCGGTCTGGGTGCCGGCAGGCACCACCACGTCCTCGCTGCCCCACGGCGTGGGGACGGCGAAGGTGCCGCCGAGCGCCGCCTGCGAGAAGGAGAGCGGGAGGTCGGTGGCGAGGTGCTCGCCCTGGCGCTCGAAACGGTCGTCCTCCTCGACCTCGATCATGAGGAGAAGATCGCCCTTGCTGCCGTTGCGCGGCCCGGCGGCCCCCTGCCCCCGCATGGTCAGGTAGTTGTTGGTGGACACACCGGCCGGGATGTCCGCCTGGACCGTGCGCTCCGCCCGGACCCGACCCTCGCCGCGGCACACCTCGCACGGCGACTTGATGACGGTGCCCTCGCCACCGCAGGTCGGACACGGCGCCACCTGGACGAACTGCCCGAACATGCTGCGCGCCGCCCGCCGAACCTCCCCGGTCCCCGCGCAGGTGCTGCAGGAGGCGGCGCTGGTCCCCTTCTTGGCGCCGGTCCCTCCGCAATGCTCGCAGGCATCGAGGGTCTTGAGCTTGATGGTGCGCCGCACGCCAGTGGCCACCTCGGCAAGCGTCATCTTCACGGTGACGCGAATGTCCTGCCCTCGCCGGGCCTCGCCCTGCGCCCGCGCGGCGCCGCCGCCGAAGAGGGACTCGAAGCCCCCGAGCCCGCCGAAATCGCGCATGAAGATGTTCAGCGCCTCGGTCAGGTCCACGTGGTGGTACTCGAAGCCCCCGCCGCCGCGGCCGAGCCCCGCCTTGCCGTACCGGTCGTAGGCGGCGCGCTTCTGCGGGTCGCGAAGCACCTCGTAGGCCTCGGTCACCTCCTTGAACCGCGCCTCGGCGTCGTGCGACGAGTTGCGGTCGGGATGCAGGTCCATGGCCTGCTTCCGGTAGGCCTTCTTGATCTCGGCTTCGGTGGCGCCGCGTTCGACGCCCAGCAGGGAGTAGAAATCGCTCACGTCAGCAATCCTTCGACGAGCTGGCTCGTGTGTTCGACCAGCCCGATGATCTTGTCGTAGGGCATCCGGGTCGGTCCCAGCACCCCGATGACGCCGCGGAGGTCGCCGGCGCGGTAGGACGCCGTGACCAGGGTGAAGTCGTTCAATCGCGGATCGAGATTCTCGCCGCCGATGGTGATCGTCAACCCCTCCCCGCGCGTCTGCAGCGCCGTGCGGAGGAGGTCGCGCCGCTGGGTCAGGTGCAGGAGGTCCCGCATCTTCGTGTTGGAGGCGAACTCCGGCTGCTCGGCCAGGAGTTCCGCCCCACCCAGCACCACCTCCTGCCCCTCGCCCGACAGGTCGAAGATCTCGTCGCGCTCGGCGATGAAGATGTTGAGGAGTTCGTGGCTCTCCGGGATGTCGGCGGCATCGCGCAACCGGTCCGCCAGCGACGACCGGATCTCCTCGACGGTCAGGCCGGCCAGCCGCTCGTTGAGCACCTGCGCCACCCGCTCGAGCGCCTGCTTGGCGATGGCCCCGCGCACCTCCACGAAGACGGTTCGCACCGCCCCGCTCCGGAGCGTGAGCACCATCAGGATCCGCTCGCTCGACACCTGCACCAGTTCCAGCCGCTCCAGCACGATGTGCCCGAAGGCGGGCGCCACCGCCACGCCCAGTTCCTGGGTCAGCACCCCGAGCACCTGGGCGGTGCGGCGGAGGAGTTGATCCATCGCGTTGCGGGAACCGGGGAGTTCGTCCTGAAGGGTCTGGCGTGCCTCATCGCTGGGCGGCGCGAGGTGCATCAGGCTGTCCACGTACACCCGGTAGGCCAGGTCCGTGGGGATCCGGCCGGCCGACGTGTGCGGATGGTAGAGCAGGCCCTTGTCCTCGAGCTCGCTCATGATGTTCCGCACCGTGGCCGGCGACACGCCCAGCCCGAAACGCTGTGCAATGGTCCGGCTGCCCGTGGGCTCCGCCGTCTCGATGTAGGTCTGGATGACCGCCTCGAGAACGTGAAGCTGCCGGGAGGAGAGGTGCTCGGCGGTTGCCATGGACGTGAATCTAATCAGGCCGCCTCGGCCACCAACGCGTCGAGCCGGAGCCACCCCTCGGCGGAGAGCCGCAGCCGACCCCCGGCGGCAACACCCCACCCCGCCGCTTCCCAGCGGTCCCGGACCGGGACGGGTACCAGGTCGAGCGGCACCCCCGCGGAGGTGCGGAGCCCGAGGTAGAGCGCCTCCAGGCGCCGCTGCGCCGGGTCGAGGTGTTCGCGGCCCGCCACCGGATCTCGGCCCTCGCGGATGGCCGTGTCCCACGCGGCATACTCCCGGATGTTCCACCGACGCTCCGCCCCGAACCCGCTGTGCGCCGAGGGGCCGAGACCGAGGTAGGGCGCCCCGGTCCAGTATCCGCTGTTGTGGCGGGCCCGGTGCCCGGGCCGGGAGGCGTTCGACACCTCATAGTGCTCCCACCGATGCCCGGCGAGCACATCGCTGAGCTGGAGGAACTCCTCGGCGTACTGCGCCTCGTCCACCGGCGCGGCCTGTCCGCGCGCGGTCCAGTGGCCAAGCGGCGTGTGGGCCTCGACCGTCAGGCCGTAGCAGGAGAGATGATCGGGGCCGAGACCGAATGCCTCATCCAGGTCGGCGGCCCAGTCGCGCCCGAGTTCCGCAGGCAAGCCGTAGATGAGATCGAGCGAAATGTCCGCAAACCCCGCCGCCCGCAGAATTCTCACCGCGGACCGCGCCTGGTCGGCATCGTGAGTCCGATGCATCCAGCTCAGCACGGCAGGCGAAAACGACTGCACGCCGAGCGACACCCGGCCAATGCCCGACTCCCGCCATGAGGCCGCCGCCGCCTCGGTCACGTCATCCGGATTGGCCTCGAGCGTCACCTCCGCGGCGGGGGAGAGCCGCCGTTCAGCCCGGAGTCCCTGGAGGATGCCAACCAGCGCCGCGGGATCGAGGTGGGAGGGGGTGCCGCCGCCGAAGTAGACGGTGTCGAGGTCCGGCGACCCGGCCCAGGCGGGGTCGCCCTGGACGCCCCGCCACTCGCGGAGGATCGATTCGGCGAACTGGCGGGACGGCACCATCCGGCGGACCGCGATGGAGAAGTCGCAGTAGCTGCAGCGCCGGGCGCAGAACGGGACGTGCACGTACAGGTTCACGGCAGGAAGGGTACTGCCCGCCGCGGGCGCCGGAAAGTCAGGCGCGGAGGAATCGCCGTCCCGGCTCCTGCCTCACCACGCCGCACAACTCGAGTGCGGACAGGGTGGCCAGGAGCTCCGCGGCGGGCAACCCGGTCACCTCGATGAGGGCGTCGAGGTGTCGGGGCAACCGATCGAGGGTCTGTAGCACGCGGTGCTCGAGTGACGTGAGCGAAAGTGCCGGCGCCGCGGGGGCAGCTGCTGCCCCGACACGGGCGGAGGCACGACGCTCCGGAAAGGATGCGAGGAGGTCCGTCGACTCGAGGAAGGGCGTGGCGCCGTCGCGGAGCAGGCGATTGGTGCCCACCGACGTGGGGCTGGTAATCGGGCCCGGGACCACCATCACGTCCCGACCCTGGGCGAGCGCGGCCTCCACGGTGATGAGCGTCCCGGAGCCCGATGCGGCCTCCACGACCACGGTGACCCGCGCGAGCCCGCTGATGAGCCGATTGCGCCGCTGGAAGCTGCCGGCGGTGGGGCGCTCGCCGGGCGCGAACTCGGTGAGCAGCAAGCCCTCCCGCCGCATCCGCTCGTAGAGGACGCGGTTTGCCGCCGGATAGATGACACCGAACCCATTGCCGAGGACGCCGATCGTCCTGGCGCCGAGGTCGAGCGCCGCCAGGTGCGCCACCGCGTCGAGCCCACGCGCCATTCCGCTGATGACGGCCAGTCCGGCGTTGGCCGCGGCCTGCACGACCAGGCGACAGGCATCCGCGCCGTAGGCGGAGTGGTCCCTGCTGCCGACGACGGCCACCGCGGGCCGCTCGAGCACGTCGAGCCGCCCGAGAGCGAAGAGCACGCCGGGGGGCTCGGGAATCGACGCCAGGATGGCGGGATAGTCCGGGTCCCCAGGGAGGAGGCAGCGGCCGCCGTGGCGTTCCACTTCCCCGAGGACCCGTTCGCCTTCGGCGACCGACGTGGCCTTGATGGCCGTGGCGCAGGCGGTCGAAATCCCGGGGAGGGAGCGCAAAAACTCGAACGGCGCCGCGAGGGCGCCGTAGGCAGTCGAGCAGGCCTGGAAGAGCGTGGTGCGGCGGCCGTATCCGATCCCGTTGACCTGCGCGAGCGCCACCTGCGCCGCGCGTTCGTGCTCCGATGCCTCGGTCGTGTTCACTCCGAAGGCCACTCCTCGGCTTCCGTTGGCACCTCCGTCGCCTTCGCCTCGGCCACGAA
>DAOMFQ010000116.1:0-7290 GCA_035429905.1 Gemmatimonadales bacterium | reverse complement strand
CGTTTTCGGGCGGCCTCCTCGGGTTGGTCCTCCGGGGCTGCAGTTCGCGCCCCCTACGAGCCAAGGTCTCTCCGGGAGACGAGAACTGACGCCCCTCCGGACCAATCCCTTCGTCGGCCGACCGCCAGCGATCGATGCGATCGCGCCCCGAAGACCGGACTGCTCCGGAGGCACGTGAGTTCACAGGGTGCCTCTGTGCGGGATCCGTCCGCCAGGTGTGAACTCCAGTGCCGGAGGAGCAGGCTGGTCGAGGGGCGCGTGGGCCGGAGTCCCCCTGCTACTGAATCATCAAGTGCGCCCACGGCTTGCCGGGGTACATCAACCACGGCTGGTCGGTGAGCGGCAGGACCGAGATGCCGCTCGACGCCTGGGTGGCGTACGGCACATAGAGCGAAAGCAGCTTGCTGGCGTTCTTGGGCCGCCCCGCCGCGGGATCGAAGTTCAGGGTGTCGGCGTAGAGCGAATAGAGCGCCGCAGGTCCAGTCGGCATCTTGAGGGTGCCCGCGGTGATCTCTGCCAGCCGCGCCGAGTCTACCGCCGAGCGCTTCGTGATGCCCGCCGCGCGCAGTTCGCGGCCGCGCAGCATGAACTGCGCGAGCGAGTTGTGGTAGCAGTGGGCGGCATAGCCCTCGGCGCTCGGGTCGTCCGTCAGGCAGATCATCTCGTTGGTGCCGGGCCGGATTTGCACCAGGGGCCCACCGGGCGTCTTGTAGCCCAGCACTGCGGCACCTGCCCGCATGCTATCGGGAAGGGGCAGGGTGGCGGCGGCAACTTGCCATGCCACGGTCCGATCCTGGGCCGCTGCGGGGCTGGCCATGGTCGACACGAGCAGGGCGGTCATCAGTAGCGATGTCTGACGCATGATTCGGAGTCCTGTCGGGCAGGGTGGTGGTTTGGGCCGGTGCGACCGGTCGCGAGCAAGGTACGGCGCGGCGCGGAAAGGCGCCAGCGGTCGAGGGCGCAACTTCCGTGGCGGTCACTGCTTGCGCCCGCCTGCATTTGACGCGTTATTACATCGGTACCCCCCACAGCCTGCCCTCGCCCCGTCACCGAGCACCGATGACCACCGCTGCCCGCGCCTGTCCCGCTTGCCATACGCCATTGCCGGAAGAGGCGCAGTTCTGCCTCCGTTGCGGCGTGGCTACCCCCACCGATCCCGGCGTGCCGCCGCGCACGGCGTCCACCGGCGTGGTCGAGGTGGCGCAGGTGAAGCGGGCGCTGGCCGGTCGCTATCAGGTGGAGCGGGTACTGGGCGAGGGCGGGATGGCCACGGTGTACCTGGCGCACGACCTGAAGCACAACCGCAAGGTGGCGGTGAAGGTGATGCGGCCGGAGCTGGCCGCCACGCTCGGCGCCGATCGCTTCCTGCGCGAGGTGCAGGTGGCGGCCGCGCTCAACCACCCGCACATCCTGCCAATGCACGACTCCGGCGAGGCGGACGGGCTCCTGTATTACGTCATGCCGTACGTCGAGGGAGAAACGCTCCGCGAGCGGCTGGCGAAGGAGGGGCAGCTATCGGTCAACGACGCGATGCGGCTGGGGCGCGAGGTGGCCGAGGCGCTGGCGTACGCGCACACCCGGGGCATCATCCACCGCGACATCAAGCCCGGCAACATCCTGCTCCAGTCGGGGCACGCACTGGTGGCGGACTTCGGCATCGCACGAGCGCTGGGCGACGAGGGCGAGGTGCTCACCAAGACGGGGCTCGCGGTCGGCACGCCGCAGTACATGGCGCCGGAGCAGGCGACCGGCGAGCGCGAGGTGGACGGCCGGGCGGACATCTACGCGCTGGGCGCGGTCATGTACGAGATGGTGGCCGGCGAGCCGCCCTTCACTGGCCCCACCGCGCGGGCCATCATCACGCGGAGCCTGACCGAGGCGCCGCGCTCGCTGACCAATTCCCGGACCGGCCTCTCGGCGTCCGTGGACAGCGCCATCATGAAGGCGCTGGCCAAGAGCCCCGCCGACCGCTATCCCAACGCCCAGGAGATGGTCGGCGCGCTGGACCGGGCGCTCGAAGGAGTGCACAGCGGCACCAGCGAATACGCGGTGCCGGCGGGCCCCACCACGATGCAGGTTTGGGGACTCTTCGCGCTGGGCTGCATGGGGATGCTGGCGTTGGTCTCGGCCATCATCCGGCAGTGGAACCTGCCGCGCTGGACCATCGGCTTTGCCATCGGCCTGCTGGCCATCGGGGCACTGGTGCTCGTGGTGACCGGCAGGATGGAGGCCCGTCGCCGTGCGGGCGCGGCCACACCAGGATTCGGCCGGTTCTTCACCTGGCGTTACGCCACGCTGGGCGGCGTGCTCTCGCTGGTCCTCTGGTCCACCGTGGCGACGGCGCTCGCGCTCTCGGGCCCGGCCACGGCCGCCCACGCCGGCGGGAACCGCCTGGCGATCCTCCCCTTCGAGAACCAGGGCACCGCGGACGACGCCTACTTTGCCGACGGCATCGGCGACGAGGTCCGCGGCAAGTTGGCACGCGTGAACGGCATCACCGTGATCGCGTCGAGCAGCGCCGGACAATACCGGAGTTCGACCAAGTCTCCGCAGGAGATCGCGAAGGAGCTGGGCGCCGATTACCTGCTGGTCGGGAAGGTCCGCTGGGCGGGTTCGGCGGGAGGCACGCGACGGGTGCAGGTGGTACCTGAGCTGGTTGATGGCCGCACCGGCGCCACGACCTGGCAGCAGAGCTTCGACACCGACGTGACCGATCTCTTTGAGGTACAGTCCCAGATCGCCACCCGGGTGGCGAGCGCGCTGGGTGCCCAACTGGGGTCGCAGGAGCAGCGTCAGCTCGCCGAAAGTCCGACGGCGAACGTGGCGGCGTACGACCTCTACCTCAAGGGGAAGGCGCTCACCAGTGTAGACGCCGGCACCAAGCGACTCTCCGCCAGTTACTTCGAGCAGGCGGTGGCGCTCGATTCCACCTTCGTGGACGCGTGGGCGGAGCTGTCGAGGGCCCTCACCGCCGTCTACACCAATGGCAGCCGGGATCCGGTCGTGGCGGCTCGCGCCAAGGAGGCGATGGAGCGGGCCATCGCGCTCGATCCGAACGGGCCGGAGGGCTACGCCGCGGCGGCCCGCTACTACGGGGCGGTTGAGCCCGACCAGGCGAAGGCCACCGCGGCCATCGAGCGTGCGCTTCGGGTGGCGCCGAACGACGCGGATATCCTGGCGATCGCCGCCGGGGTGGACTCCCGCGAAGGCCGTCTGGAATCAGCGACCCTCAAGCTCGAGCGCGCCCGGGAAATCGACCCGCGTTCCGCGAGCACCCTCGTCGCCCTCCAGCAGAACTACATCCTTCAGCGTCGGTACCAGGAGGCCCGCGATGTCGGGCAGGCCGCAATCGCACTCGTGCCGGGTGACATCAACATCGTCGAATGGCAGGCGATGGGATACCTCGGTCAGGGCGACCTGAAGGGCGCGCATGAGGTGATTCGCGCCGCGATCGACCGGGGCAACCCGGCACCCGCCGTGGCGGCGTTCTTCGGGGGATACCAGGAGGTGTCCTGGGCACTCGAGGAACCGGAACGACAGTTGCTCTTCCGGTTGACCCCCGCTGCCTTCGACAACGACCGGGCCTGGTGGGGCCAGACGATGGCGATCGCGCACTGGCAACAGGGGAACGTCGCGGCGGCCCGGGCCTATGCGGATTCGGCGCTGCCGGCGACCGCGGTGCAGGTGGCCGCGTCTCCCAGGGATGGACAGACGCACGGACTCCACGCCCTGATGCTGGCGTACACCGGCAAGAAGACCGAGGCCATGGCCGAGGCAAAGCAGGCGGTGGAGCTGGCGGCGCCCGGTGGGGCGGGAAGCCTCCACTACGCCACACTCCTGCTGATCCGGACCTACCTGGCGACTGGTGAACCGGACCTGGCCATGGACCAGATCGAGGCGCTGTTGCCGCAGCCCTATGTCCTGACACGCGGCTGGCTCGGCATCGATCCGACGTTTCGGTCGCTCAGGGGGAACCCGCGGTTCGAGCGGATACGGAAAGGCAGTTAGGCCAGGCAGAAGGCCGGAATCTGGACCCCGGCTTTCGCCGGAGCGACGATCGGGCCTCGGGCGGTGGAACCTCACCGCCCGTTTTGCGTAGAGGGGCTATCCCCTTCGCCCGGAGCCGTTGATGCGTCGTCGTGCCCTTGCCCTCTCGTTGCTTCTGTCCGGTCCCTCCCTCCTCCACGCCCAGAACTACCGACTCGAGCTCCCCTGGCCCAGCCCGCACGCCACCGTGAGCCAGGTGGTGGGCCTCACCACGCTGGCGGTGGACTATCACCGACCGGGCGTGAACAAGCGTGTGGTCTGGGGTGGCTTGGTGCCGTACGACACGGTGTGGCGGGCCGGCGCGAACGAGAACACCCTCCTCACCTCGACCTCGCCGTTCACGGTGGGCGGCACGACGCTGCCGGCCGGGCGCTACGGCGTGTTCATGATCCCCGGCCGCGAACGGTGGACCATCATCCTGAGCCGCCAGGCGAACGCGTGGGGCGCGTTCAGCTACACGCCTACGGAAGACGCGGTCCGGTTCGTGGTGACGCCGACGCCTGCCGAGTACACGGAGCGGCTGGCCTACACCTTCGAAGATCCGCAGCAGGAATCCGTGACGCTGATGCTCCGCTGGGAAAAGCTGGCGGTGAGCTTCCCGATTGCCATCAACACCGACGTGGTCGTGCTGGACAGCCTGGCCGCGCAGCTCCGCAACCTGCCCCGGTTCTGGGGCACGGCGTGGGAACAGGCCGGCGCCTGGGCGCTCAACAACACCACCAACATCGACCAGGCCGAGATCTGGGCCGACACCGCGGTGGCGCTCGCGCCGACGTTCGCGAGCTACAACCTCAAGGCCGCCATTCTCCAGCGCCGCGGGAAGACCGCGCAGGCCGATTCCCTCCGGCAGGCCCACTTGGCCAGCGCCAACGAGGCGCAGCTCAATGCCTATGGCTATCAGTTGCTCAACCAGAAGCGAAACAGCGAGGCGCTCGCCATCTTCATCCGCAACACGAAGGAACACCCCGACAGCTGGAACGTCTGGGACAGCCTGGGCGAGGCGTACGCGGCGACCGGCGACAAGGCCAAGGCGGTGACGAACTACCGGAAGGCGCTGGCGATGACCACGGACCCGGCGCAGAAGCAGCGGATCGAGGGGATCCTGGCTGGATTGAAGTAGAGCTCCTCGGCAGCGTTTTGCGACGCTTCGTGCCTTCACGGTAACAATCTTTCACCGCGAAGGCGCGAAGAGCGCCAAGGACTCCTTGTTGGCTACAGCTTGTTCGCTAAGCGCTTGATACCGTCTTTGATGCGCGGGACGTTCCAATTGATCAGAAAGCCCAGTCGTTTGTCTGCCAGTTTCAGGTACGTCAGTAATTGCGAAATATGGAGAGGAGTAACCGATCGGACTGATTTGTTTTCGATGATGATGGCGTCTTCAAGGATCATGTCCAACCGATACCCGGCGTCGATTGCCAGTCCGGCATACTGCACCGGGAGCGCCACTTCGCATTGAACTGCCCGTCCACGCCGACGTAATTCATGAACCAGGCATGCCTGATATGCCGATTCCAGGAGACCGGGACCGAGCGCCGAATGGACGGTGAATGCCGCGTCCACTAGTTCGGTTGCGAGTCGTTCCAGCTCTCGGTTCATCGGTTCAACCACCGAATCAGCACAGGCCGACCCACCTCAAGGCAGTTCCTTAGCGCTCTTTGCGCCTTCGCGGTGAAGAGCTGTTGCCGCAAGGACGCGAAGCGGCGCAAAGAGACCCGGGGTCATGACGGACCCTCTGAGGAGTAAGTAGGATAGGGGCGGGGTACGGGAGGGGCGTGACCGATCTGACCGGTCACGTGTCGTTGTGTCGCGTGGTTCAGTTCTTCTTGGCCGGCGCCGCCTCGACCGTGTGCGTGGCCCGCAGGGCCGGTGCCTTGACCGCCGCGGTGAGAGTATGCTTCCCGCGCTTCGGGCCCAGTGTCCAGGCGGTCGAGGCACGGCCGGACACATCGGTCGTAACCTGCACCGGCGTGGTCTTGCCGGCGGCTACCGAGAAGCGCACCGGCACCTTGGGCACCGGATTGCCATACCGGTCCCTGATGATGACCTGCACCATCCTCGGCAACGTGCGGCCGGCCGTCCCGCTGGCGGGCGCCGCCGCGAAGTAGATCGTCTTCGGGGCGCCTGGCTGGGCGGTTACCGTCACTACCGCGCTGTCGGCCGGGGACTCGAGCCGCGCCACGAGGCGCACCGGCCCCGCCGCGGTGCCCAGCGTCCACCGTACGCTCGCCACTCCGTCCTTCCCGGTCGTCACCACCGAGTCGGCCTTGCCGGTCTGCGCCTTGATGCGGACCGGCACGCCGCCCACCGGATTGCCCAAGCTATCGGCGACACGCACGACGATGGCGTGCGCCAGCGCGGTACCCACGGTCGCCCGCTGTGCGTCGCCACTCACGACCACGAGCGACGCCACTGCCCCCGGCACCGCCGTCGCCGAGAATGCGAAGGGCGGGAGGGTGCGCGGATTCCCGACCTGCAGCTTGGCCTGCTGGCGACCGGCCTTCGTGCCGAGGCGCCAGTGGGCGCGCGCCTCGCCGAGGCTGTCGGTCCGGGTGTCCGCCAGGGAAAAGGCGCCGCCGCCGAGTGCGGTCCACGCCACCGGCACGTCGGCGAGCGCGAGGCCGGCGCTGTCGGTGACCCGCACCGTCACCGGTGCGGCCAGCGCGATCCCCACTTCCCCGACCAAACTGTCCGTCACGAGGGCGACATGGGTGTTCTTCGGCGTGGGGTCCGCCTCGGCGGTCACCACCAGCGCGCTGTCGATGCCCGGCACTTCGACGGCCAGCCGCTGGCGCCCGGGGAAGGGGCCCAACGTCCACCGCGACTCTGCGACCCCGCGGGCGTCGGTGGTGGCGGTGTCGGGCTCGACGCGACCCACGCTTGCCGACGCGTCGAAGCGCACGGTGACGTTCGGGACGGGGCGGCCGCTCCGCGACACGACCTGGATGGCGACGGCACCGGGCAGCCGCTGTCCCGCCGCGGCTCGCTGGTCGCTGCCGGCGGTGAGCGTGATGGACGTCGGCACCGGCACCACCTCCACGCGGCGCTCGGCGGCGAGCCCGCCGGCAGCGACGGTGACGGTGGTCGTACCGGGAGCGACAGCGCGCAGCGCTCCCGCGCTGTCGATGGTGGCGACGGCCGCGTCGCCCGCATTCCAGGCGACGCCGGTGGGGTCGATCCGGTTGCCGCGCGCGTCGCTGCCCGCGGCGCGGAGGGTGAGGGCCGTGCCTTCCGGGACCCGGATGA
>DAOMFQ010000115.1:0-7325 GCA_035429905.1 Gemmatimonadales bacterium | reverse complement strand
GCCTTCTTGGTCGGGTCGCTCTGCTGCACGCCCGTGCTCAGGTAGGTCGCCCCACTGCTCACAAGGAAGTTGCCCTTGTTCAGCCCGCAGTCGGGCACCTCCCACTTGCCAGGCTGGGCCTGCGCCACCCGCGTATTGCCCTCCTGCCCCTGCGCCCGGGCGGCGAGTCCCGTCGTCGCTCCGACGAACATCAGCAGCCCGGCAATCACCTTCCGCATGGTCACTCCTCAGTTGGCTGTCGAGGGCAGCGCCGATTCGCGGGCCACCCGGTCCTGGGCTCGTTGCTGCACTTCCTGCGAAATCTCGAAGGCGGGGCGCCCGAACCGGGCGGCCGCCGCGATCACGTCGTCGTACTCCGGCTTGACCCGGATGCCCTGCGGCGTCTCCAGCACCTTCACCCGCACCGCCGCGCCGTCGTGCGTCATCACCACGATCTCGTGGCGCGGCAGCGTGTCCCGCGAGGCCGACCATCGCCGGATCCCGGCGGTGGTCGTGTGCCGGAACAGCACCTCCGCCACCGCCCCGGCCGCCCCGGCCTCGCTCACCACCTCGATCCGGAGTCCTGCGCGACCCTTCTTGGCCATCGTGCCCCACACCTGCACGTCAAGCGCGCCCGCCGCGAAGAGTTCGGCCCGCACCGGCTCGAGATACTCCGGGCTGAAGTCGTCGAGGTCGGTGGCCGTCACCACCACCTCGCCCGCCTCGTCCACCGCATCGGCCAGCATGACGCGGAGCACGTTCGGATACCCGCCCGGGTTGCGCCCTCCGGCGCCCCACCCGCTGGCCACGGCACGCCACCGGCTCGGCGGAGGCCCCTCGGTCAGCACCCGGAGGAGGACCGCGCCGGTCGGCGTGGTGGCTTCACCCGAGACCGGCCCGTTCGGCCCGACCTCCAGCCCTTCCAGCAGCAGGCCGGTCGCCGGGGCGGGAACCGCCAGTGCCCCATGCGCGGCGGTGACCCACCCGGCCCCGACCACCACCGGACGGCGGTAGATCCTGCGAATTCCCAGCCGTTCGAAGCCCTCGATGCCTCCCACGATGTCCACAAGGGCGTCCAGGGCCCCAACCTCGTGGAGGGCGACCGATTCCGCCGGGACACCGTGGACACGGCCCTCGGCCTCGCCCAGGAGTCGAAAGGCCTGGAGCGCACGCTCGCGCACCCAGGGGGAGACGGCAGCGTGTTCGATCAGGCCCAGCAACTCTGCCACATGGCGATGGGGCGAGTGGCCATGGCCCTTGGCGTGAACGTGTGCCTCATCCGATGCCCCGTGCGCATGGTGCGCCACCAGTGCCGGTGCCTCCATCGCCCCGCCGGGGAGCCGGACATCCACCTTCCAGGCTCCGATGCCGGCTCGATCCACCCGGGCCATCTCGATCTTCACCTCAGGGCAGCCGAGCCGTTCCGGCAACCCGCGCAGCCAATCCTCACCGGCACCCAGATCAAGCAGCGCTCCGAGCAGCATGTCGCCGCTGATCCCGGACGCCGGGTCGATGATGGCAAAACGGCTGTCAGGCATAGACTTGGAAATATCGCCCCTTAGCCCCCCGCCCGCAAATCTTCCGGCGTCCGGTAGAGCCACCCTGCCCCGGTGTTGAAGACCACGATCGTCTCCCCGCGATCCACCTGTCCCCGGCCGACCAGCCACTCGAGCGCCGCGATCGCCGCACCGCCCTCCGGGCTGACATCCACGCCCTCCTCACGGGTGACCTGGTGCGCCGCTTCGAGCAGCGCGGCATCGTCCACCGCCACGGCACCGCCATTGGTCTCACGCAGGGCCCGCAGCATCAACCGGTCGCCCAGCGGGCCAGGCACCCGCAGGCCGCTCGCCTCCGTCCTGGGATCGGGCCACGGCTCCGCGTGGTCGGCGCCCGCCGCAAACGCCTTGACGATCGGCGCGCACCCGGACGACTGCACCGAATAGAACCGCGGCAGCTCCCCCTCGACCCAGCCGTGCTCCTTCAACTCCAGAAAGGCCTTCCACATCCCGATCAGGCCGGTCCCGCCCCCCGTGGGGTACAGGATGACATCGGGCATCTTCCACGCCAACTGGAGCGCCAGCTCCAGACCGAGGGTCTTCTTCCCCTCGATCCGGTAGGGCTCCCGCAGGGTGGAGAGGTCCACCGCACCCGACTCCGCCGCCCAGGCCCGGCTCGCCTTGCCACAGTCCCCGATGTGTCCCCGAATGAGGACGAGTTCTCCCCCGAAGGCGCGAATCTGGGAGAGGAGCGTGGGCGGTGTCGTGTCGGGTGCAAAGACCCTCACTTCCGCGCCCGCACGGGCGGCGTAGGCCGACGCGGCCACCCCTGCGTTCCCCGCGGTCGGCAGCGTGAAGCGTCGCGCCCCCGCCGCGACGGCGCGCGTCATCGCGGCGCTCAACCCGCGCGCCTTGAACGAGCCGGTGGGATTGGTGCCCTCGTCCTTGAGCAGCAAGTGCGGCACGCCGAGCCGCGTCGCCGTCCGCGACAGCTTGAGGAGCGGCGTGTCGCCCTCGCCGAGGGAGACCGGTTCCTCGAACGGCCGGATGGGGAGGAACTCGCGGAAGCGCCACATCCCGTGCCGGCGGCGCACCTCGGCGCGCTGCACGATGCCGGGACGCCGGTCCGGATACCGGACCAGCCACGGCTGCCCGCAGGCGCAGACGGTCGGCAGTCCTTCGGCGGAACTGGTGGCCCCGCAGGCGAGGCACTCCAGGGACCAGTCCAGTCCCTCTCGGGGCTTCGAGCTTCGTGGCGTCATGAGGCAGACCGGAGCGCGGCGAGCACGCGCTCAGCGAGAGTGAGGGAGAAACCCGGCACGGCGGCGATCTCCGCGGGGTTGGCGGTCTTCACCGCGGCGAGACTGCCGAAGCGCTCGAGCAGCCGGGTGCGCTTGAGCGGGCCGATGCCGGGAATGTCGAGCAACTCGGACGTGATGGTACGCTGGGTGCGCCGCTTCCGGCTGTAGGCCACGCCGAAGCGATGCGCCTCGTCGCGCGCGCGCTGGAGCAGCCGGAGCGAGGGCGCGCGCCGGGGGAGCCGCAGCCCCTCGCCGCGCCCGACCAGGAACACCTCCTCCTCCCGCTTGGCCAGCGACACGATGGGCAGCGCGGCGAACCCGACGGCATCGGCCGCGGCGCGCGCGGCCCCGAGCTGCCCCTTGCCGCCGTCGATCACGACCAGATCGGGCAGCGGCTTGCCTTCGTCGCGCCGCCGGGTCAGGTACCGGGTGATCACCTCGTGGATGGCGGCGAAGTCGTCCTGCTGCCCGACCCCCTGGATCTTGAACTTCCGGTACTCCGCCTTCCTGGGCCGTCCCGCCTCGAACCAGACGAGCGACCCGACGGTGTCCCGCCCCTGATTGGTGGAGATGTCGACGCAGATGAGGCTGCGCGGCACGACGCTCAGCCCGAGGTCGCGCCCGAGCGCATACACCGGATCCTCGGCCCGCTCGTCGGTCTCGAACGACTCGATCCGGAGGCTCTCGAGCAGGTGGCGCGCGTTCTGGTCGGCCAATTCGAGCCACCGGGCGGCGGTGCCCCGCTGCGGGACGACCAGGTCGACGCCGGGCAGCAGCGATTCGAGTTCCGCGACGTCCGCCGGCGGAAAGGGGAGCACCAGCCGGTCGGCCCGGCCCTCGAGCGGCAAGTAGTAGCGGACCAGCAGCGCCCCCAGGACGTCGGGATCGGGCACCTCCTCGACGTTCTCCAGCACGCGGTGCTCGCGCCCGATCACCCGTCCTTCGCGGATGCTCATGAGCACCGCCACCGCGTCGTCGCCGTCGCGGGCGTAGCCGATCACGTCGGCGTCGCCGGTGCCCGTGATCTCGACCGCCGCCGGCGTGTCGGCGCGGTCGAGCCACTTGAGCGTGTCGCGCAGCTCGCGCGCCCGCTCGTAGTCCTGGCGCTCGCTGGCGGCGGTCATGAGGTCGCGCACCTTTGCGCGCACGTCCACCGTCCTGCCCCCGAGGAAGTCGAGCACTTCGTCGATCATGGCCCGGTAGGCGGCCTGGTCCTGCCACCCCACGCAGGGCGCCTTGCAACGGCCGATGTGATAGTCGAGGCAGGGGCGCTCGCGGCGCTCGCGAGGCAGGTCGTCGCTGCAGCTCCGCACCGTGAACATGCGTCGGATGAGCGCCAATGACCGCCGCATGAGGGTCACGTCGGTATAGGGACCGAAGTAGCGCGCTCCCGGCAGGTCCAGCCGGCGGGTGACCAGGACGCGCGGGAACGGTTCCTTCACCGTGACCGCGATCGAGGGATAGCTCTTGTCATCCTTGAGGCGAACGTTGAAGCGCGGCTGGTACGTCTTGATCAGGTTGTTCTCGAGGAGCAGCGACTGCACCTCGTCGGGCACCACGATGGTCTCCACGTCGGCAATGTGCCGCACCAGGAGGCGGGACTTGGGGCTCTCCGCGTGGTCGCTCAGGAAGTAGCTGCGCACCCGCGACCGCAGCCGCTTGGCCTTGCCCACGTAGATGACCGCGCCGGCGGCGTCCTTCCACAGATACACGCCCGGGCCGTCGGGCAGCGTGTCGAGCTTGCGGGCCAGCGCCGGGGCGGGCACCAGGGAGTCCGTCACGATACCCCTCAGCCGTCGCGATCCGCCCCTCGGCGGATGACGCGCCGAAGGAGGGCGCGCGCCTCGACGACGCCGAGCGCGTGGGCGGTCAGGAGGTACGCCACGCCGTAGCCCCCGAGCACCACCACGGCGAGCGGCACCGGGTGCAGCGCGGCGAGCGGCGGCAGGAGGAGCCAGCCCGCACCCGCCGCGATGACGGCCGACGCCCACAGCCGTGGGAGCAGTCCGGCCGGCAGCCCGGTGGGCCCGATCTGCGCACCGAGCCGGCGGCGGAGCAGCACGAACTCCACCCACCCCGCCACGCCCGCCGAGGCGGTGAGCCCCGCCGCACCCCATTCCGGCCCGATGACGAGCAGCCCGGGAAGGCGGAGGGCGGCAAACCAGCCGAACGCTCCCGTGAGGATGACCCGGAGCGTGGCAAACCGGAGGGGCGTGCGCGCGTCCCGCAGCGCGTAGAAGGCGGAGGCGTAGAGCCGGCCCATGGTCGAAGCCAGGAGCCCCACCGCGGACCCCGCGAGGATGCCCCACACGTAGTTCGAGTCGCTGCGGCCGAACTCGCCGGTCTGGTAGAGCGCGCTGACGATCACGTTGCCGAGCGCGAGGAATGCCATGGCCGACGGCACGACAAGGAACGCGACCTGCCGGAGTCCACCCTCCAGTCGCGCCCGGAGATAGGCCGAGACCTCGTCGGCAGTGCCGCGCGCGCCCGACATGGCCGGCAGCTCGGCGGCGGAGATTGCCATCCCGAACAGGCTCACCGGCAGGGTGTAGATCGCCTGCGCGTATCCCATGGCGGCCACGGCACCGGTCGGGAGCAGCGTGGCCAGCAGCGCGTCGATGAAGGCGCTGAGCTGCACCACGCCCCGGCCCACGAAGGCGGGGAGGAAGTTCCGGAGCACGGTGCGCACGTGGCCCGTGATGGCGGCGAGGCGGAAGCGCAGCGCGGGCGCCACTCGCCGGACCGTCGGCCACTGCACGAGCACCTGCAGCAGGCTGCCCGCCACACTGGCCCACGCCGCGGCGACTGCCAGCTCGGCCATGCTCCGGCGCGGGCCGAGGGCGAGGAGCGTGCCGATGATCGCCAGGTTCCACGCCACCGGCGCCGCATAACTGAGGAAGAACTTTCGGTGGCTGTTGAGCACGCCGAGGCACCAGGCAGACAGCACCAGGAGCCCGGCACCGGGAAACAGGATGCGAACCAGGTGGATGGTGAGGTCGCGCTTGTCGCCCGCGAAGCCGGGAGCGATGATCGTGACGAGCCCGGGCGCGCCGAGCACGCCGAGTGCCACTACCCCCGCCACGACCAGCGCGAGGAGCGCCCCGACGGCGCCCGCCGTCCGGTCGGCTTCCTCCCGCTCCTCGGCGGCGAGGAGGCCGGCGTAGACGGGAATGAACGACGCCGAGAGCGCGCCCTCGCCGAACAGGTTCTGGAGGAGGTTGGGGATCCGGAACGCCGCAGTGAAAGCGTCGGCCACCCCGGAATTGCCGAGGTAGTGCGCGAACGCGCGCTGGCGTACGAGCCCGAGGATCCGGCTGAGGAAGATCCCCGCCGCCACCATCGCCGCGGGCCGGCGGGACACCTGGACGCTCAGGGGGAGGTGCGCGGCGGGAGCGCGGGCCGCGCCGGGGCGTCCTCGATCAGCCGCTGCAGGAAAGCGTTCTCGTCCTTCAGGCCTTCGACCGCGCGGGTCAGATCATCGATTTCGCTTTCCAGGAGTTCCACCCGCTTCGCGAGGTCCGCCACCGGCGGGGGCGCGGTCTCGGGGCCCTCGACCTTGCGCGCCAGGGCGCGGCCGAACGGAGAGTCCAGCACGACGCTCAGGATCGGGAGCATCAGCGCCGCCAGGAGGACCAAACCGATGAGTATGCCCATGGGACGATCTTACGGGGACCGGGGCGCGCCCTCAAGGGCGGCGCGGTACCAGGCGACCATCTCATCGAGGAGCACCGGCAGGATGCCATGCCCGTAGCGGGCCAGGAAGGGTGCCACGGTGAGGACCCGTTCCTGGGGGCGCCCGCCGGGAAGGAGGGCGGTCCGGGCGCGCCGGATCTGGGTGATTTCGGTGTCGAACCGTCGCTTGAGGTGCTGCACCATCTTCTGCTCCGCCTTGTCCACGCCGCCGAGCGCGCGGCTCCGGAGTCCCTGGATCGGCCGGACGAGCGTCGGGTCGACGTCTGCGGCGATGGCTTCCAGGGCGGCGTATTCCCGGGCAGTGTCGGCGCGCAGGGCGGCGATCGCCGCCAGTGCCGCGGCCGGGAGGTGCTCGCGCGCCACCCGCGCCTCGAGGCGGTCGCCGGGGGCCAGCAGTTCGTCCAGCGAGGCCGCATACTTGCCGAGCACCCGGTCCACCCGCGGTTCGACGAGCATGCCCGACCAACGCGGCACCGGCTGCTGCGGCGACACGCCGAGCCGGTCGTACACCGCCGCCGCGAGTGCGAGATAGCGCAGCTCGCCGGGCCCGGCCACATAGGCCACCGTCGGCAGCACGGCGCGCTCGATGACCGGCCGCAGGAGCACGTTGCCGGAGAAGCGGTCCGGCGCTGCGGCCAGCATGGCGACCAACTCGGCCAGCGAGTGGCGTTCGCCCGCATGGCGCGTCGCGAAGCCGCCGTTGCGGCGGATGAGCCGGTCCCGACCCTGCCCGTTCTCCAGCATCACGAGCGTGGCGCCGTCGCCCACCGGCACGCCCGGATCGCGCCCGGCGTCGCGCAGCTCCCCCGCCCTGCCCACCAGCGCCGCCTCGAGGCCGGCCGCGTCCTCGAGTGCG
>DAOMFQ010000114.1:0-7377 GCA_035429905.1 Gemmatimonadales bacterium | reverse complement strand
GAGGGTCCGGTCGCGCAGGCCGCGCCGCCGCTGCCCGTCGTCGATTCCGGCCCGGGGGGCCCCCCCGCCGCGCCGATGCCGCCGGACACCGTGGTGAGCACCATGGACGTGCGCATCGGGATCATCGTGGCGGCCGCCGAGATCACCATCGGCGGGTCGGATCCCCTGGTCATCACCGACCCCGCCGGCGCGCGGCTGCAGGATGTCATCGAGGGGTCCTCGTGGCACGTCCGGCCTGCCGGGGCCCAGATGTCGCTCCTTGGCCCGGCCGGGCTCAATGGCGGTCGGGTGGACGCCGTCGTGATCACTCCGCTCCATGCGGGGCAGTTCGTCCGGATCGACGGGCGCGACTACCGTGGCGAGGTCACGATCATCGTCGGGCCGTCCGGGCTCACCGCAGTCAACCGGCTGGGGATCGAGTCCTACCTGGCGGGGGTGCTGTCGGCCGAAATGGGGAGGCGGGAATCGATCGAGGCGCAGGCGGTCTACGCCCAGGCCGTCATCTCGCGCACCTATGCCGTGAAGAACCTGGGCAAGCGCCGCGCCCTGGGCTTCGACCTCTACGGCACGGTGGCGGACCAGGTCTACGGCGGGGTCGGCAGCGAGACGGCAATGAGCTGGGAGGCGGTGCGCGGCACGCGGGCGCAGATCATCACCTGGCAGGGGCGGCCGATCGACGCGTTCTTCTACTCCACGTGCGGGGGTCGCACCGAGTCGGGCGTGGCGGTGTTCCAGCTGGCGGGCGACCCGTACCTCAAGTCCGTCCCGGACGTCGACCGCGACGGGCTGGCCTACTGCCGGTTCTCGCCCCGGTTTCGCTGGCGCGAGGAGTACAGCGGCGACAGCCTCGAGGCGATGCTCCGGCGCACCCTGCCCGGGCTCGCCCAGGTGAGCCCCGCCGCGACCAATGACGTCGAGGCCGTCAAGGTGACGCGGCGCACCCCGTCCGGGCGGGTCGATGCCGTGGAGTTTCGGCTCCGGGGCCAGCGCGTGACGGTCTCGGGGCAGGCGGTGCGCCGGGCATTCCTGCTGTCCACCGGCGAGATCCTCCGCAGCACGGCGTTCGACATCGATGAGCGCGCCGACGGGGCGCGGGTCAGTTGGCTCGCCATCGACGGCCGGGGCGCGGGCCACGGCGTCGGGTTCTGCCAGTGGGGCGCGGTGGGCCGGGCGCGAGAGGGGCAGGGGTACGAGCAGATCCTGGTGGCGTATTATCCTTCGACCAGCATTGAGCGCCTGAACTGACCCGCCAATCGGGGAGCGAGCGATGAGCGAGACACTGCGCGTAGGCGTGGTCGGCGCCGGAGCCATCACCCAGGTGGCGCACCTGCCCGTGCTCCGGAAGCTCAAGGGGGTCGAGGTAGCGGGCGTCTGCGACTCGGACTTTCCCAAGGCGCGCGCGCTCGCCGACCGCTTCCAGGTCAAGGACGCCTACGACGACATCGAGGAGCTGGTCGGCAATTCGCAACTCGATGCCGTCGTCATCTGCACACCCAATCATCTGCACGAGGGTCACGTCCTCGCCGCGCTCCGGGCGGGTCTCCACGTCCTGGTCGAGAAGCCGCTCGCCCTCACCACCGCCGGCGCCCAGCGCGTCGTCCGGGCCGCCGAGAAGAGCGACCGCGTGGTGATGGTCGGGATGAACCACCGCTATCGTGCCGACGTGCAGATCGTCCGCAGCTTCGTCCAGACCGGCGAGCTCGGCGAGGTGGAGAGCGTGCGCGGCAGCTGGCACGTCTTCCGGCCCAGCCGCTCCATGCTCGGCTGGCGCCTGAAGCGCGACCTCGCCGGCGGCGGGGCGATGCTCGACCTCGGCCTGTCCATCCTCGACCTCGGGCTCTGGCTGGCGGGCAACCCGAAGCCGGTGCGGGTCAGCGCCACCCTGGACCGCGCCGGCCGGGAAAAGGCGATCGAGCACGCCGGCAGTGCCTTCGTGGTGTGCGAAAACGGGGCCTGCATCTTCGTGGACGTGACCTGGCACCATCTGGGGGAGGGGGAGCGCTTCGGCGTGGGGCTCCGCGGCAGCAAGGGCACGGCCAGCATCAGCCCGCTCAAGGTGTGGAAGGAAATGCACGGCACCCCGCTGGACGTCGCGCCGACCGGCTCCGTGTCCCGCGAAAACAGCTTCACCGCCTCCTACCGCGCCGAATGGGCACACTTCCTGGCGGCCATCCGTGGCGAGGCGAAGGCGCCCAGCCTCGACGAGCACATCGCCCTGCATCGCGTCATCGACGCCATCTACAAATCGGCCGACGACGGCCGCGACGTCCAGTTGTGACGCTGGGCCGTCAATCGGCGCTGGCGCTGGCCCTGGTGGGCGTGCTGCCAGTCGTGGCGCCGGCGTCCGCGCAGCTGGATTCTGCCGCGCCCCGGATCTCCCTGATCACCGTCGGCCCCGGCCCGATCTATTGGGAGCGGTTCGGGCACAACATGATCCGGGTGACGGACCCCGCCCGCGGCACCGACCTCGCCTATAACTTCGGGATCTTCGACTGGAACCAGGAGAATTTCCTCTGGAACTTTGTCCAGGGGCGCATGCTGTACGCGGTCGATGCGTGGGACGCGGGGCGCACCCTGGCGTTCTACGAGCGGACGGGGCGGTCCATCGAGGTGCAGGAGCTGGCATTCACACCCGCGCAGGCGCGCCGGGTGGCGGACAACCTGGCGCGCAACATCGAGCCGGACCAGCGGAACTATCGATACGACTACTACCGTGACAACTGTTCCACCCGGGTGCGCGACGCCCTCAACGCGGCGCTCGGCGGCACGCTCGAACGGGAACTCGGGCACATCCCCACCCACTCGACTTATCGCTCCGAAACGGCGGAACTCACCGCCGGCGATCCGGCGCTCTACTTCGGCCTGATGCTGCTGCTCGGGCCGGCCACCGACGAACCGCTCACGGCGTGGGAGGAATCGTTCATTCCCATGGCGTTTGCGGCGCACCTCGCGCCGATCACCGTCCCCGCGGCCGACGGCGCGCCGGTCCCGGTGGTGTCGGCCAGCTCGATGCTGCCGGCCCGGAACCCGGCCTTCGGCGCGTCGCGGAGTGCGGCCTCGCTCCTGCGCTGGTTCCTGGTGGGAGGGGTGCTGTTGGGGGGCATGCTGGCGTGGGCCGGCAGCCGGAGTGGTGCGGGGCAGGGGCGCGTGCCGTTCGTCGTGCTCGGCAGCCTGTGGAGCCTGCTGTCGGGGCTGGTGGGCTTCGTCATGGTCTACCTCTGGGCCTTCACCGACCACGTGGTGGCCTATCGAAACGAGAACATGCTCCAGGCCAGCGTGCTGGGGCTTGCGGTGTTCGGCTTGATGGCGGGTTGGGCCCGGCGGGGTGGCGCGGCGCCCGCGGGAGTGCGGGCGCTCTCGGTGACGATTGCCCTGCTGTCGGTGGCCGGCGTGGCCCTCAAGTTCATTCCCGGTCCGATCCAGGTGAACGGCGTGGTCCTGGCGTTCTTCGTGCCGGCCAACCTCGGCATGGCGCTGGGGGCGCTCCGCGCCGCCCCCGCTACGACTGGACCGACCGAAGGCCTTCCTTCGCGGCCGTGAAGTTCGGCGCGAGCTTCAGCGCGCGCTGGTAGTAGTCCGCGGCGGCAGTCTTGTCCCCCTGATCCTGCGCCAGCACGGCGCGCCCGAACAGGACCAGCGCATCCGAGCTGATCTGGCTCGCGGGCACCGCGCCGGCCGGCAGGGCGGGGAGCCGCTTGCCCGACATCAGTTGCGCGGCGATGTCGGCGATCATCTGGGGTAGCTCCGCGCGGGCCCGCTGCCCGGTCGAGACGACCTCGAGAATGGCGCCGCTCCCGGTGTCGATGAGTCGCGCGTCGATGCGCACCCGCCCGTAGTAATCCACGAACGTCCCCGACACCACGTACCCTGCGCCGACCTGCTTGCCCACGCGGGCGGCGGTGGCGGCATCGACCCGCCCACCGCGGCTCAGCCCCTCCCGGTCGATGATGCCCTGGGCCTGGGCGCGGTCGACCACGCGGAGGGCGGCGTTCCGGGACAGGTCGGCGCTGAGGGCCGCGGGGATGCCGCGGCCAAGACCCGAGAAGTCCAGCGAATCGAGTCCGTAGGAGCCCCCGTTCTCGAACATCAGGACCACGACCCCGGGGCGGTCGGCCTGGGCCAGCACCGGTGACGCGCCCGCGAGGACACCACAGGCAAGGGTCAGCCAGGCCGATCGGATCATCAGGCTACTCCGCGTGAGAGATCGCATCACAACCCCACCGTCCAGCCGTCATGCGCGGCACTGACCGTCATGCCGGCTGGGGCGGAGGCCCGGGCCATCGCGAGCAGGCCGTCGATCTGGCTGTCCTCGTGGTCCGGGTCGTGGTGGAACAGCACCACATGGCCGACGCCTCCAGCCGCGCCGAGCGCCACCGCCTCCGTGATGCTCGAGTGTCCCCACCCCGCCCGTTCCTCGGCCAATCCCGGCGAGTACATCGCATCGTGGATCAACAGGCCGGCCCCCCGCACGAACGCGGTGAGATCGTCGCGCCAGCGCGCCGGGACCCGGCCGGCACCCCCGGGGCCGAGTTCGTTGTCGGTCAAGTATGCCACGTCCGCTCCACCGGTGGTCGGGCTGATCCGGTAGCCCAGGGCGCCTCCCGGATGGCAGAGTCCCATGGTCCGGACCCGGAAGCCGGGAAGCTCGATGGTTCCCGCCGCAGGGATTTCCCGGACCGTCACGCGTGCCGTCCGCGCCGTCCGAGGTACCGGGAACACCGCCGGCTCGAGCTGGCGCTCCAGGACCGTTTCCAGGGCGATGCCCGCGGGCGAGGGTCCGTGAATGTGGATTTCCTGGCCGTCGGCGTACATCGGCGGGAAGAACGGCAGGCCCTGGATGTGGTCCCAATGCACGTGGGAGAGCAGCAGATCCAGCCGGCCAGCGCTCGACTCCCGTAACGCGCGACCGAGTCCGCGAATGCCGGTGCCCGCGTCGAGGATCACGCGGTGACCCTCCGCGTCCTGGACCGAGACGCAGGGGGTGTTGCCGCCGTAGCGCGCTGTTGCCATGCCGGACACCGGAATCGTGCCGCGCGTGCCCCAGAACGTGACCGACACACTCATTGTCATGTCCAGGAGTTGGGGCCAGTTCCGTGCCGCGCGGACCGTACGACAATGGGTCGATTTGAAGGCGTCCGCGCCGTGATACGGGTCACGTCGGCTTGACGGCCGCCTCCAGTGCGGCGCGGTCGAGAATGACCACCTGCCGCCGCGCGATCGCAATCACGCCGCGATCGGTCAGGTGGCGCAGCGTGCGAGACACCGTCTCGCGGCTTGCGCCGATCAGCTCGGCCATGGTCTGGTGGGTCAGGCGTCGGGGAAAGGTGTCGCTGCCGGCGTCCGCGGCCTGCTGCAGGAGCAGGTGCGCCACGCGTCCGTTGACGTCGAGCAGGCTCAGTGCGCGGATCCGCTCATCGGCGCGGCGCAGCCGGCTGGAGAGCGCGGCCAACATGGCCATGCAGAGATCGGGCGAGGCGCGGAGCCGCTCGTGGAACGCGGCCCTGTGGAGGGTCAGGGCGTTGCACGGGGTCATCGCGATGACGTGGGCCGATCGGGGCGCGTCGTCCAGCAGCGACATCTCGCCGAACACCGCGCCGGCGCCGAGCACGCTGAGGATGACTTCCCGGCCATCCTCGCCGATCAGCACCACCTTGACCTGGCCGTCGATCAGGACATAGAGCGAGTCGCCGGGGGCATCCTGGCGCAGGATGACCTGCCCGGCTGGAAAGGACCGATCCCGGCAGGCATAGGCGAGCGCCGAGAGGTCACTCTCGGGCACCCCCGAGAGGATCGGGACCGAGCGGAGGATTTCGAGCGGGGAGCTTGGCACCTGGCCTCAGTCCGGAAGTGAGTGTGGGGACATTACTTAGGCGCACCGACGGAGTCAATTCCACGGCCGGGCTTCCACTTCCATTCGTCCCGTAACTCGTTTATCTTTACCGGCTTGCGAACCCTGGCCCACTCGGGGCCTCGGCGACCACACAGCGCGCCCAGGAGCACGTCATGAAGGCCGACACCCATCCCGTTTACCAGAAGCTGACGGCCATTTGCGCCTGCGGCAATTCCTTCGAGACCCGCTCGACCGCCAAGTCGATCCACGTCGAAGTGTGCGCGAAGTGCCACCCCTACTACACCGGCAAGCAGCGCCTCATGGACACCGCAGGCCGGGTGGATCGGTTCCGCCGCCGGTACCAGGCAGGCGCCGACGCCCCGAAGGAGTAGGGCATGGAGGCACGCCTCCGCCAGGCCTTGGCCCGGGCGGAGGAGGTGTCGCGGGAACTGTCCGATCCCGCCACCGCCCGTGACTCGAAACGCCTGACTACCCTCGGACGAGAGCACGCCCGGCTCGTGCCGATCGTGCGCACGGCAGAACGGCTCCGGCGGCTCGAAGATGATCTCGCTCAGGCTCGGGAGATGGCCCAGGAGGCCGATCCCGAGCTTGTGGCATTGGCGCGGGCCGACCTGGCGCGCCTCCCCGCCGAGGTAGACGCCACCCGGGCCGAGCTGCACGACCTGCTCTTGCCGCGCGATCCGCTCGACGACCGCGACGCCATCGTGGAAATCCGCGCCGGCACCGGGGGCGACGAAGCGGCGCTCTTCGCGGCCGACCTCTACCGGATGTACACGCGGTTCTGCGAGCGCCAGGGACTTCGGGTCGAGCTGATCTCCGAAAGCGACGCCTCGCTGGGCGGGCTCCGCGAGGTCATCTTCGCCGTGCGGGGCCAGGACGCCTTCGGGAAGCTGCGCCGCGAGTCGGGGGTCCACCGGGTGCAGCGGGTGCCCGCCACCGAGACCCAGGGACGGATTCACACCTCGGCGGCCACCGTCGCTGTCCTGCCGGAGGCGGAAGAGGTGGACGTCAAGATCGAGCAGAACCACCTGAAGATCGACGTCTTCCGCTCGTCGGGGCCCGGAGGCCAGAGCGTCAACACGACGGACAGCGCCGTCCGGATTACCCACCTCCCGACCGGCCTCGTGGTGAGCCAGCAGGACCAGAAGTCGCAGTTGCAGAACAAGCTCAAGGCGATGGAGGTGCTCCGCGCCCGGCTGCTCGACCGGATGATCGCCGAACAGGAGTCGGCACGCGCGCGCGACCGCAAGGCGATGGTCGGCACGGGCGACCGCTCGGCGAAGATCCGGACCTACAACTTTCCGCAGAGTCGGGTGACCGATCATCGGATCAACCTGTCGTTCCACAACCTGTCCGACATCATGGACGGGAGGATCGAGGAGCTCGTCGAGGCGCTGCGCGTGGCCAGCCGGCAGGAGGAGGCGGCGAGTGGTGGCTGAGGCGCCTCCGACCGTTGCGGCCGCGCTCGACGCGGCGGCGGAACGGCTCCGCGCGGCGGGCGTGCCGGAGTCCCGGCGCGAGGCCGC